>CALMKG010000001.1 GCA_937867175.1 uncultured Propionibacterium sp.
TGCGTTCTGCGCGGTGAAGTTCTCGATCGCGCCGCGGCTGTATTGGTGCATGTCGTCGCGCAAGAACCCCCACGCCGCGTAGAACGCGAAGAACGGCAGGATGCTGGCGAGCAGGGCGGGAAGGAACCCCGATGAGGCGTTCTGCTCGGCGCCCTAGGCCGCCTGCAGATTGGGCATGCCCGGTCGCAGCACTAAGAACATGGCGACGAAGCTGATGAGGCGCGCGAGGATGGCAAGCGGCATGATCAGCAGCCCGCCGAGCAGCGTGGATGCCCCGACCCACGCCGCGAGCTCGATCAGCAGGTAGCGCGCCAGCCAGCCGGCGAGAAACCAGGCAAGCAGCGCCGGCCAGTGCGCGGCGGCTAGGCGTCCGGCGCGGGCGAGGATCGAGAGCACGCAATCACGCTACCGGGGTGAGGTGCTCCGGATGCCTCGGCGGCGCCGATGCGCGGTTTCTCCGGCCGCTCGGGGCTCGCCTCGCGCTCGGTTTCGCGGTGGGCGGTCTGGCCAGCTAAGATGGACGAGTTGCCTCCGTGAGGCAGCAAGCCACGGGCTGTGGCGCAGCTTGGTAGCGCACTTGACTGGGGGTTAAGGGGTTTACCCCTCCCGGACGGCCCAAAACAACTGAAAATCGATGCCACGGGCTGTGGCGCAGCTTGGTAGCGCACCTGACTGGGGGTCAGGGGGTCGCAGGTTCAAATCCTGTCAGCCCGACAGAAAAGCCCTGATGAGACGCAAGTTTCATCAGGGCTTCATCGTTTCTGCCGACGGGTTTTTGTTGGTCCCCCTCTGGTCCCCCTGGCCGATTCCGAGCTGGCGCTTGGGCTCCGGAGATCGGGTCGAAATGGGCTGGCCTGTGGATAAGGGGACCAAAAGGGGACCAGAACCGCTCCGGGCATCGTTTTCGCCTCTCACAGCCGTCGCGTCGACGAGGTGCTGCGGGTGTTCTGGCGCTTCTGTCCCGACGGTGAGAGGAACGCGTTCGCCTGCTCCGCAGCAGACGCGAGATGTCGGTCGTCGGGGTGGAGATACCCGCGGGTGGTCTCCATTGAGGCGTGCCCGAGAATCTCTTGGAGCACGTGCAGCGGGACACCGGCGTCGGCCATCCACGTCGCGCCCGTGTGGCGGAGCCCGTGACGGGTGAGGTCGGGCAGGCCGAGGTTCGCGACGATCTTGTCCCAGTTCGTCGCATCCCGGACCGTCGCCGTCGTCAGCACCCCGCCTTTCGGCCCGACCAGGAGTTGATCGTCGGGCTCTTTGCCTTCAGTGAGTCGTTCGAGCACCGGGCGCAGCGGCTCCAAAATTGGCACGCGACGTTCTTTGCGGCTCTTGGTGGGTTTGGTGACGAGGCCGCCTTTGCCGGGGAAGATCTGGCGGGCGATGACGACGAGGTTCTTCTCGAATCGCACGTCGCCGACCTGCAACCCGGACACCTCGGATGAGCGTGCGGCGAGGAGGGCTGCGAGCATGACGAAATCGCTGTAGGACTGGTCGATCTTCCCGCACGCCTTCGCGAGCCTGTTCAACGTCTTCATATCCGGGATCGCATGCGCCCGCGGCGATGCCTGCTCGGCCGACTGCGTGCGAAACGCATTGCGATTCAGGCTGCGCTTTGCCCGGTTCTTCGCAGGATTGATCGTGAGAAGCCCATCGCGTACAGCCTCGTCAAGCACCCGCACGAGGGGTGCGATGGAGTTCTTGATCGTTGACGCCCCGTAGCGCTGCTCCCATTCATCGATCGTCCGGTCGATGATCCCGGCTGTGATCTGCGTCACCGGCAGATGCCCGAGCGCGGGCAGCACCCGTAGCTTCAGGCCGAAACCATAGGTCTCGCCGGTGGAGGTCGGATCAAGACCCCGGGCCCAGCGGTCGCCGATAGAGGTGACGAACTCCGTCAACGTCATGGCCGTGTCCATGCCCTTGACGGAGGAGTCACGCAGTTGATCGAAGAACGCGTGTGCTGCTGCTTCGTCGGTGACGATCTCTGAGCGGATCACCCGGCGTTTCGTGATCGGGTCTGTCCACCTCGCCCGGGCACGGATGCCGTAGGAACGGCGCTCCATGTCGGTCGAAACCTTCACACCGATGGGCGGCACGGGCTTCGGATCTGCTTTCGGGAGCGGTTCACCCTTCCGCGGCATGATCTTGTTCCAACTTGGCAAGCCACGCCTCGACCGCCTCAAGCCGGTAGCGGGCAATCCCACTCATTCGGATGAACGGCGGCCCGGTCCCCGCTGACCGCCACCGCGACAGGGTCGATTCCGACACCTTCAGATAGGTGGCGACATCGCGACTGTGCAACAACGGAGACTGCACGACTGGCACTGTGGTCTCGTTCATGAGATCTCGCCCGTGCGCGGATCGAGGGAACGGTAGAACTGGTCCTCTTCCTCGCGTCGCTTCTCGACTTCGGCGAGGACGAACTCTATGAACTCGGTCTCCCGGTCCTCGATGGTCACGTCCTCTACCTGAGGTGCTGGTGCTTCGCCGGGCCAGGCCGTCTGTCGGGTGGGGCGGTCACGGTCGAGGCGCGTGCCGTTGGTGGCGACCCAGTCGCGAAGACGAAGTTTGGCGTCGGCGAAGTCTCGATGCCAGGCCAGCGGTGCCGAACCACTCTTTTCCGCGTCGAAGCAGCACAGCCAGTGCAGGTGCAGGGCGGAGAGCTCCCACAGCAGTTCCGGGTGGTGATGCCAGAACGGTGGGATGACGGCTGCGGGCAGGCCGTAGGTGCGGCGGAGCCAATGCACCCACCGGTTCAGTTCCAGCCACTCCGCTTCCAGGTCTTCGGGCCCGAGGAGGTTCCAGTTGATCGGATGCGGGGGCTCAACCAACAGTGGCCCTTCGAAGTCGGCATCGAACTCGACTTCTTCATCGACCGTGTCGTCTGCGGTGGTGTTCTCGTCCATAACGATCGCCACCGTCAGACGCTTGCGCGTGTCGGGTGGGTGGCCTGAGCGCGGGTCGCCGCATCGTGGCCGAGATCATCCGGGCTCGGCGCATCGTGATCGACGCTGGGGCGTCGGGGTGTGCGGTCGACCTCGTAGCGGGTGCGTGCGAGATCGTGGCCGACCCGAGAAGCGATGAAGTCCTCCGCGGGCACCTGCTGCCCATCCTTCTCGTACGTGTACTCGTGGATGCGCCCGGAGGCGACGAAGCGGTCGCCCTTGCGGAACCGTGCTGCAGCTTCCTCTGCGGTCTTGCGGAAGATCGCGAGGTCATGGAACGTCGGCTCCAACTGCGTGAACGACCCATCAGGCTCCTGCCGAGCATGCTCAATGCCGACACGGGCGTGAAACCTCGACACCCCATTCTCACCGACACTCAGCCGGGGCTGTGTGGCAATGAACCCTGAGATGGACTGCTGCGTATCGATAGTCATGGGGTACTCCTCTCAAAGACGGTGACCGCGGTGGTCGCCGTTCACTGGAGAGGTGCGCAGCACGTTCCCGCTCTTGACCTGGTTACGGGCGTTGACGCAAGGATTCTTCGACCACGGCCCGCTGTGCGCGGAGCTCGCCGCTGTCCCGCCTGCCCGTCCATGCGCGCAGCTTCGCGACGATGGGTGGTGCTGCGCGGAGGAGGATGAGGCCGGTGCCGAATGGGAGGGTGCGGATCACGTCGGGCGGCATGATCGCTACCCGCCGGATGGAGCGTTGTGCAGAGCGGGAGCCATGGTCGCCAATGGTGGTGGAGTCGGTGATCTCATCCCGCTCGCCGATGAGGGTGGTGAGGTCTTGGAGGTCGCGGCTGTTGGATGCTCCGCCGAGGATGATCTTCACAATGCTGGCGTCCCAGATCGCTCCGGCCGCGTTTTCCGACCACTTCTCCCTGGCCTGGGCGAGTGACTGCAACACCGGCATCGTCGTGATCCCCGTACCCCCGCCCTCCGCCATTAACGTCGGCAGGGACGGCAACGGTGCGAGGTTCCCGATTTCGTCGAGCGCGAGGAGCAGTGGCGGGTCGAGGCGGGCTGCGGGTGATCTGGCGGCGAGGCGGCGGGCGGCTTCTACGAGGTCTTCCACGAACGCCGACACCAACGCCGCACTGTTGTTCGCCCCAGCCCCCGTCGCCAAGAGATACACAGTGCCGCGCTTGCGGAGGAACTCTTCCGGGTCGAACTTCTCATCTGGGCCGGGACTCACGGCGTCGAGCACACGCGGATCGGCGAGGGCAGCGAGCGAGAGCGAAACTCCTTGCCAAATTGAATCCCTCGTGCGGGGGTCGGAGTCGATCATCGCCTGCAACGAGTCCGCCCACCCCGTCGCAGCGTGCGGGTTCGCGGCAAGGATCGCGACCGCATCGGAAGCCGCAGCAGGGTCGAGCGTCCACCGGAACAACTCTGCCGGGGTGCGGTGATCAAGCGCAGCAGCGTGAAGGAGGGCTTGGAGGGCGGTGCGGGTTTTCCCTTCCCAGAAGTCACCGCCCTCGACACCGCCAGCGGAGAGCCCGGTGCCGGCGGCGAGGCCGGTGGCGCGGATCATCGCCGTCAACGGGTCATCACATCCACGAATCGGCGACCACCTGAGCCCCGCCGGAACCCCTTCGGCAAGGTGCTGCGGGTCGAACACCGCCACCAGCCGCCCCTCAGCACTGCGGGCAGTGAGAGTGGCGGTGAGGTTATCCGGGCGCGTGGAGGTCGTAACGACCGCGCCCGGCGCGTCGAGGATCGCGTTGATGACGACGTGCAGGCCTTTGCCGGAGCGTGGTGGCC
>CALMKG010000002.1 GCA_937867175.1 uncultured Propionibacterium sp.
AGCCCGCTGACGGCGGACAGCCAGGCAATCCGGTCGGCGAAGGAGTCGATCTGCAGCCACTCGGCCAAGAAACCGGGGGTCTGAGCGCCCTGACCGGGCGCGGTAATCGCAAGCACGTAATAATCGTCCCTCTCGGGCCGGTCCACCGCCCGGGAGGTTGCCACGAAATCGAGTGGGTGTAAGTTGTGAGCTTCTCACAACAGACCGCCCCGACTGCGTCGAAAACCGTGCACCCGTTCGGTGAATGAGCCGCGAAATGCCGGGAAACGTCGAACCAGTGCCCCCTTTCGGCACTTCGCCTATCTGAAGCCTTTGAGCACCACAGGTCTCAGCTGACCTGGACTGGGCGAGAGCATCGTCAATTCAAGTCGCGCAGCCGGCCCAGGGTGAGCGCCAAACGCAGGACGTAGCCTTCGCGAGGGTCAGTGGGGGAGTAGGTGGTCACCTCGGTGATGCGCTTGAGCCGGTAGCGCACCGTATTCGGGTGCACGAACAGTGCGCGCGCGCTGGCCTCGATCGAACCACCCTGGTCGAAGAAGCAGACGCAGGTTTCCATCAGGTCGCCGCCGGCCTCAGCCAGCGGCGCATAAACCGACTCCACCAGTTCGCGCCGGGCGCTCCCGTTGCCTGCCAAGGCTCGCTCGGGCAGCAGATCTCGGGCGCTGAGGACGCGCGGTCCTTCGGGCCAGGCCCCCACCGAGCGGGCGCCTGACATCGCCGCCCGGGCCGATCCGGAAGCCAGGGTGAGCTGCCTGACCGGCGGCCCCACGACGATCGGTCCTGGCCCGAAGTGCTCTGCAAGCCCGGTCAGCCACCCAACCGCCGCCTCCTGGTCGGCGGGGGCGTCCGGGTCGGTGGGGGAGAGGATGACGACCAACCGATCGCCGTGCCTGGCGACCATCGTGACCAGTCCGAGGCCCTCAGCGTCCTTGCGCAGCGTCGTCCAATCCTGCTCCTCGGGCACCTCGCCGACCGCAACCACGACCGCTGACTGACTCTGCCAACCCAGCGTGGCCGCGCGCGACAACAGTTCCTCATTCGGGCTGGCGCGCAGGACGGCGTCCACGATCACCGCCTCCATGCGGTCGTCCCAGGAAACCCTCGACTCAGCGGCGTGCGCGTAGACGTCCGCGGAGGCGAAGGCGATCTCGCGGGAGTAGTGCAGTATGGCGGTCTGCAGCATCGCCCGGTCGGCGCGGGGCATCAGCACCCCGATCTGTGTCTCCACTACCGCCACCGTGGTCTTGATCAGGTCCACCGCCTGGTGCAGGCTGACCTTGCGGGTCAGCGAGCGGGGGGCGACGTTGAAGATCGAGGCTGGATCGGCACTGCCGTCGTCCTCGTCAGCCAGCCATTCCACGAAGCCGTTGATGCCACTGTTGGCGACCATGGTCACCCATGAGCGGTCCTCGGCGCCAAGTTCGGCATACCAAGGGTGCTGCGTCTCCATCTCGGCGATGACCGCGCTGCTCATCCTGCCGGCTTGGGCCGCCAGCCGCTTCGCCAGCGCCTTCCGGCTGCGGCTGGACGGGATCAGGTCGCGTCCCGCACCAGCGGCTGGCTTCGTCGCCATCTGACCTCCCGGGCTCGTGCGGCGGGTGCCGCGCCTGTCACTCTAGCGACCGATGATGCGCACCGAACCCGACGCAGTCAGGAAGGTCTTCCGGCTGGTCTGCTCAGGCAGTCACGGCCGAGTTGTCTCACCGCCTCCAGCGCGTCCCGCATGATCTCGTCGGCCCGCTCGGGCTCGTGGTCCATGCCTTCGGCCGCGTATTGCTGGAACTCGCAGCCGATGAAGGTGAAGACGGTGCGCAGCCACTTGCTGGCGGGGTCGTTGCCGCCGAAGTGACCGCCGCTCGCCTGAAGGTGGATGACCTGCTTGCCGCCGGCCAGACCCTCTGCGCGTCCCTCCGAGTTGTAGCGGAAGGTGACGCCCGATCGGCAGACCGTGTCAACCCACGCCTTCAGCCGGGTCGGCACGGACAGGTTCCACAGCGGGTTGGCGATCACCACGGTGTCCGAGCTCTGGAACTGCATGGTGTAGTTGTCGAAGAGCGTGAGCTTGGCCTGCTGCAGCGGGGCAAGATGGATGAACTCCTCGCCGTCGTGAAGCTGCTCCCACCCGGAGAGCAGGTCGATGTCGATCTCGGGGACCGCGGCCGTGTAGAGATTGATGTCCTCGACCAGGGCGTCCGGGTGGGTCTCGCGGAAGCCGGCCAGAAATGCGTCCGCCAGCTGCATGCTGCGCGAACGATCGGAGCCGTAAGGGTGCGCGCGGACGATCAGCAACTTCTTCATCGAGGTGTCTCCTGGATCGATCGGTGGTGTGGAGCCTTGCCCGAGTGTATTCGCCGAGCCCTGTCCTGCGCTGGACGCCGAAGCAGGCGAGTGAGCGACCACTCGCCTGCCTTCAGGACACAATCGCTTGGCGTCAGCGCTTGATGCGCGCGTTGCCTTCCCAGACCGCCCAGATCTGCTCCTCGTCGGCCGGCATGGCGTAGTCGGTGAGGAAGGTGGTGGTGATCGCGCCGGATGCCCAGCCGAATTGCAGGCACTTCTCGGGTTCCCAGCCTTTGATCAGGCCATACAGGATGCCGCCGACGGTAGAATCGCCGCCACCGATTCGGTCGAGGACGCCGATGTCGCGCGGCTCGGCTACGTAGAACTGGCCATCGGCCCACAGAATGGCGCCCCACATGTGGTGGTTGGCATCGATGACCTCGCGCAGCGTAGTGGCGAAGACCTCTACCTCAGGGAACTTCTCGTGGGCGGTGTTGATCATGGCCTTGAAGCCCTCGATCTTGGCGGCGATGTCCTTGCCGCCCGCCTCCGGCCCCGCTAGGCCGAGCGCCAGCTGGAAGTCCTCCTCATTGCCGATCAGGATCTTGCACTGCTTGGCGATCTCGGTGAAGCCGTCGCGCAGCTCCTGCTCGCGGCCCTTCCAGAAGGACGCACGGTGGTTGATGTCGAAGCTGACTGCCGAACCGTATTCCTTGGCCTTGTGGGCGATGTCGAGGCAGAACTGCAGTGTGTTTGGTGACAGCGCGGCGATCAAGCCCGACATGTGCACGATCTTGGCGCCCTCCTCGCCGAAGATGCGGTCCAGGTCGAAATCCTTGGCGTCCAGCAGCAGGCCGACCTCACCGGCCCGGTCGTTCCACACCCGGGCGCCGCGGTTGCCGTAGCCGGAGTCGGCGATGTTGAACTGATGGCGGTAACCCCAAGCGTTGCCCTGCTCGACGTCCGGGCCCTCGTAGGCCATGAACCGCGAGGCGAGGTTCGACTTGATCATCATCGAGATGGGGGAACCCTTGACGAAGTTGGTCAAGATCTTGACAGGCTCGCCCAAGAAACTGGAGATCGCGCCGACATTGCTTTCAGCCGAGGTGACCTGCATGCGGAAGACACTCGATGCCTGTACGGGCTGCCCGTCCTCGGGGCAAATGCGGATTCCCATGCTGGTGGGGATGACCATGGACCACTTGGCGTCCTCGCGGAGTTTCATCTTCATCGCCTTTCATGAGCGTCTACGCCGAGGTGCGCTTGGCGCACCGTTGCCCCTCATCGGGCGGGCGAGTTCAGGATACCGACAACGACTTGCGTGCGGGAGGGGCGCGGGCAAGGGCCGCCACTGGTCAAGACTTGAATCGTCGGGCAAGGTTGGTCGGTAAGGGTCTCAAAGTCCGCCGGTTAGCGGGAAGATTGTGAGCACCTGCGGCGTTTACTGGAGACCGCCACCACCGAAAGGACGTTAGCGTGATCCCTCGCGAGCAACCTGGCCCGCTTCTCAACGGCCTACCGACCAACCTTCCCGACACTGATCCGGAAGAAACCAATGAGTGGCTGGAATCGCTGGACGGCTTGATCGAAGCCGGGGGACGCAACCGCGCGCGGTTCGTGATGCTGAAGTTGAACGAACGGGCCCGCGACCAGCACGTCGGAGTGCCGTCGCTAGTTTCGACAGACTACGTCAACACCATCCCCAAGTCCCGTGAGGTTGCCTACCCGGGTGACGTAGACCTTGAGCAGGACATCCGTCACATGCTGCGCTGGAACGCCGCCATCCAGGTGCATCGTCAGCAGCGTCCCGGCGTTGGCGTCGGTGGGCACATCGCCAGCTATGCCTCGTCGGCAACCCTGTATGAGGTGGGCCTGCAGCACTTCTGGCGCGGCAAGGACCACCCGGACGGCGGTGACCAGATCTACTTCCAGGGTCACTCCTCGCCCGGTATGTACGCTCGCGCCTTCCTTGAGGGACGCCTGTCGCAGGCGGACATGGACGGTTTCCGTCAGGAGTACAGCCGCCCGGCCGGCGGTCGTGGCCTGCCCAGCTACCCGCATCCGCGGCGCATGGAGGACTTCTGGGAGTTCCCGACGGTGTCGATGGGCATCGGCCCGATCAACGCGATCTACCAGGCTTCGTTCAACAAGTACCTCGAGAACCGCGGTATCAAGGACACCAGCCAGCAACGCGTCTGGGCATTCCTGGGCGACGGTGAGATGGACGAGGTCGAGTCGCGCGGTGCGTTGCAGCACGCCGCGAACGA
>CALMKG010000003.1 GCA_937867175.1 uncultured Propionibacterium sp.
TTCAAGACCAGCTTCACAACTCGCGCACCGCAGCCACTGCCACGCTACGCGCCCGGGCCGAGCGGTGAGGGTCGCGATCTCCCACCACACCCACGATCAGACCGCCGGTGGCGCCCGTCGCCGGCGTCCAAGCGCTGCCGCCGGCCGCATCGTCTGCACGGACGCAGAAGATGCGTCGCTGCTCTGCCCAGGCGGCGACCTGCGCGTTGACCTCGGGTGAGTCCGTGAGCGCCAGGGCATACCAAGCCCCGGCCAAGTCAGACTCGGTCACCTCTCGCTGCGTCCAGTTCAGCAGGCCGTCGGTAGCCAACTGACTGATCTGTGGGGACGCCGCGGGCGCCACCACGTGCAGGTCGGCGCCAGCGTCCAGCAGCTTGCCGACTCGCCGGGAGGCCACCCGTCCGGCTCCGGCAATGACGACCTTGCGGTCGCGGAGTACCAGTGCGCTCAGATACAGCTGAGGTGCTTCTTCAGCGTCGGAGGCAGCACCCAGGTACCGGTCGACCACCACCGCGGCCAACTCGTCGCAGGCACCGATGACTTCGGCGACCCGCACTTCGGCGTCCGGATGCTGGCTCGCCCAGTCTGCAGCCTGCTGCTGCGCCCAACGTTGCAGCCGGCCGGGGAACAGGTAGTGCGGCATGACCACGATCTGTCGGCCACCGTGGGAGTAGGCACGATCGAGGGCACCGGACAGGCCGGGCTGTGCGACCTGGATGAATCCGGTCACCACATCGGCGTAACCGCCCTCCTCCAGCAGCATCCGCCCTAACCGCACGTGGTCGGCGTTTGCTTCCGGCAGCGAACAGCCGCGGCCCAGGAAGACCACCGAGGTCTCGGCCGCGGGCCAATCGCCGGCCGCCGCCGCGATCCGATCCCGGGCCGCAGACCGCAGCCGTGGGTCGGGGCCCAGATGGGCGGTATAGGTAACGTTGCCGCCGGACAGTTCCTGCTTGCCGGCGGCGATTGCGTTCGGGATGTCCTCGCGGACATGCCCGCCGGTGCCGATCATCAGCGGCACCACCACCGCATGCCTAGCCGGGTCGGTCTCCAGCGCATCGGTGACCGCCACCGAGATGGCAGGCTCGTCCAGTTCCACATAAGCATCCAGCACGCGCACCCCGGGCAGCATGGCCCGGACCCGATCCACCAACTCGCGGCAAGCCTGTTGGCCCTCCGGCAACCTGGTGCCGTGTGCCGCGATCACTAACGCTGTCATCGTTCCTCCAACCACTTGTAGTCGCGCGGGGTGACCATCACCTCGGCACCCACCCCGGTGGGCACCATGCGGGTGGTCGAAGAGCCCACGATCACGATCGAATGCATGTCGACCCACTCCGGGTCGAATACCGAAATGGGTGCCACCCGAAAGTTCTCGCCGGGTCGGGTGGCGTCCTGCACCACTGCGACCGGTGTTTCGGGTGGCCGGCGCGCACCCAGGATCTCCAATGCCCGCGGCAGATGCATGGTCCGCTTGCGGCTCCGCGGGTTGTAGAGCGCGACCACGAAATCGCCTTCGGCGATCGCCTGCAGCCGGCGCTCGATGACATCCCATGGGGTATGCAAGTCGGACAGCGAGATGGTGGCGTGGTCATGGCCGAGTGGGGCGCCCAGGATGGCCGACGCCGCCAGCTCGGCGGTCACCCCGGGCACAATCTGTACGTCGATGCCTTCGGTGCCCTGCTCCAAGGTGGGGGACGCCATCGCGTAGATCGCCGGGTCGCCGGAGCAGACGATCGCGACGGCGCGTCCCTCGCGAGCCTTCTCGATGCCCAGCCCGGTGCGCATCTCCTCGGTGCCCATGCCGGTCGCCACGATCTCGGTGCCCGGGCGCAGCAGGTGGTTGATCTGCGTCACGTAAGGCCGGTAGCCGATCACCACCGCCGAATCTGCCAGCACGCGCCGGGCGCGTGGGGTGAGCAGGTCGTCGGCGCCCGGCCCGAGCCCGACGATCGCCAGCCGGCCGCGGGGCGCCAGGCGTCCGATCGCGAGCGTGGCGTCGGGATTCTTGCGTTTGTCGACGATCAAGTCGGCGCCGTAGGCCAGCACGGACGCCTCGGCGACGCTGGGTGTGCCGACCGCCGCGGCGGGTGCCCGGCTGGGGTTCGGTACCTCGATTCCGGCCAGCCGGTCGGCCGGGTAGGTGACGAGGTCGACGCCCAACTGGGCTGCCAAGCCCTGCAGCGCGGGTTCGTCGGCCTTGGCGTCCACGCTGGTCAACGCGGTGATCGACGCGTCAACCAGGCCGGTTTCGGCGAGGGTTCGGTCGAGGAGCTCGCGCAGCGCGGCGATCGGGGTGCTCCGGTTGCAGCCCATGCCGACGACCAGCGACTTCGGATGCAGAACCACCGTCGGCAGATCGTCCGGCACCGCCGAGTGGTCGCTCACTACCACCCGCGCCACCGGGGCGGGCGGTGGTGGCAGCTCACGCACGTGGCTGCCGCGGCGTTCGAAACGAGGCACCCCCGGCTCGGTGACGTTGTCGGGCAGGGCGGGCAGTGGCCAGGGGTGTTCTCGAACCAACGTCACCGGGTCGCTGTCCAGGATCGCTCGGGTGACGTGCGCCAGATCGCCGGCGGTCTGCCAACCCAGGGTATCCAGCCCCGGCAGGCCGAGGGCGTCGGTGGCGGTGGTGAGCACCGCGGTGGCACCCAGTCCTTCGGCCAGCCGGCGTGCCAGATCGTTGGCGCCGCCGACGTGACCGCCCACCAGCGGGACGACGAAACTGCCGGCCTCGTCGATCACGACAACCCCGGGGTCGGTCTTCTTGTCGGCCAGCAGTGGGGCGATCAGCCGGGTCGTGGCACCTAGAGCCAGGTGGGAAATGATCAGGTCGCATTCGCGCCAGGCCTGCCGGAGGCCTTCGCCGGCGGGCCCGGGGTAGCGACGCGTGGGCCCGACGATCGCGTCGATCGCGTCGGCACGGGCCAGGCTGGCTGGGGCGGAGGCCACTTGGCCGATGACGGGTTCGGTCATGACAGCTCCTGTTGAGTGGGCCGGACACCACCGGCGATGGGTGCCTGTTCACCAAGGGCGGCTGGGTCGTCGGGGTGATGGGCGAGCACTAGGACGACGTTGGGTTGGACGATCTCACCGATCGCCGCCGCGTCCTGCTCAGTCAGGACACGGACGCGCTCATCGGGTTCGCCTAGACGCTCGGCCAGCACATAGGTGCGGCCGAGCCCGGCGGTGGCCGCGACGATCTGCGGCAGCCCGACCGTAGGGTCGGTGAGCAATCCGACCTTGGGGTGGACGCGGCAGGCCGCCAGCGCCGGTGCCGGGTCGTTGCCGTGCGCGGAAGCCAGCAGGGCGTCGTCCCAGGGCAGCGCGACCGCGGCGAAGGCGAGTTGCAGTGAGGTCACGGTCGGGACGACGCGGCATTTCAACCCTGCGGTGCGGATGCGCCGCACCACCCCGTAGAAGAGTGGATCACCCGACGCGATGACCACCGCCGACAGGGCTGGATCGAGCGCGGCGAGGGTCTCCACCGCCGGACCGATGCGTCCCAGCACGATGCGCAGGTGGGCGGGCACTGCCAGGGCGTCGAGGTGGCGTTGGCCACCCACCACCAGCGCGGCGGAAGCGACCGCGTCCCGCAGCTGCCCGCTGGGTTCGCCGGCGTAGCCGTAGACGGTAATCATGATGTGGCCGTTCGGGTTTCGTCGACGACCGCGCCATGCTCGGCCAGTGCCAGTGCTGCGTCCGGGTCTGCGGCGCGGTATTCGTGCCGGAACCCCGGGTGGTAGAGGTGTGAGCGCTTGACCATCGGTGTGGCGGCCAACGCCGGGCCGACCAGGATCACGGTGTGCTTCCAGAACTTGTGGTCTTTCATGGTCGCCGACAACTCGTCGAGCCGACAGCGCAGCAGCACCTGGTCGGGCCAGCTCACCCGATGACCGATGATGACAGGGGTATCAGGCGGGTAACCGCCGGCGAGCAGTTCGTCCTGTAGCACCTTGTTGCGCGCTGCCGACAGGTACAGCGCCATCGTGGTGCCGTGCCGGGCGAACTCGCGCACCGACTCCTTGGGTGGCATCGGCGTGCGGCCCCCCTCCAGCCGGGTGAGGATCAGCGACTGGGCCACCTCGGGCAGGGTGATCTCTACCTCGGCGGCCGCCGCACAGGCTGAGAAGGCGGAAACCCCCGGGATCGACTCGTACGCGATTCCCAGCCGGTCACACAGTTGGCGCTGCTCCGCGGTCGCCCCATAGATCGCCGGGTCTCCGGTGTGGACGCGCGCGACCAGCAGGCCCTCGTCGCGGGCGCGTTCATACAGCGGGGTGATGTCCTCCAGGGACGCCGACGCCGAGTCGACCAGCACAGCGCCCGGTTTGTGGCCGGCCACGATCTCGGGGGCGACCAGCGAGGACGCCCAGATGACGATGTCGGCGGCGGCGATCACCCGCGAGCCACGCACGGTGATCAAGTCGGGCGCCCCCGGCCCGGCCCCGACGAAGACCACCTTGCCTTGGGCGGTCGGGACGCTCACAGCCTTTCCCCCGTCTTGCCCCGCTGGGGTGCAATCAGCACGCTGGTGAAGTAGGGCGCCTCGTCCAGTTCGCTGACCGGGACGATTCGCTCGCCGGGCATCCCGATGTCGATACCGGCGGTGGCGTCCTGATCGATCGTCCCGAGATAGTCCTGCAGCGCGCCGAGGTGGCGTCCGGCCTTGTAGACCACGCAGGTATCGACATACTGGGCGACCTCGACGAGGTTCGCGATGCTGTGCTTGAGCGGTACAAGGGCCAGTACTTCGTCGCCCTCGACCAGCGGGGTGCGGCTGGCGGCGGCCAGCGCCTGCATCGCGGTGATGCCGGGGATCACCTCAACCTCAATCTCGGGCACCTGATCGCGGACGCCGGCGGCAAGGTAGCTGAAAGTGGAGTAGACCGACGGGTCACCGATGGTGGCGAAACCCACACGGGTGGCTCCGGCCTCGAACGCCCGGACGGCAGCAGCGGCGGCCAACTGCCAGGCGGCGGCACGACGTTTCGTTACGCCAGTGCGGTCTGCCATCGAGAACGGGACACGCTTCAAACGATCGGCGGTTTCGGGGCAGGCGGACGCCACGATCGCTTCGGCGCGCCCGGGATCGTCGCCACTCGCTTCGGTCGCCGGCACCAGGATGACGTCGCAGCTCAGCAACGCACGAACGGCCTTGACCGTGACCAGCTCGGGATCTCCGGGGCCGACCCCGATGCCGAGCAGGCAGGGGCGATGGTCGGGTTGGCTCAACTTGGCCTCCTTGCGGCCCTTCTGCCGAGGGCCCCTCGCAGGGTGCGGGGCGCCAGTCGACCGGGCTCGTCCCAAGCAGTTGCGCTCAGGAACCACCGTTGCGGGACAGCGTCGGAATCGCACCGACTTCGCGTGGCACCTCACCGCCGACCACACGGTCGGCTGGATCAGCATAGCGGTTGGCATTCGGCAGTGGTGGGCACTCAACGGCTGAGCCTTTGGGAGCTACGCTGGGGCGCGTGCCGGTTCTTGCCATCGGAGTCAGCCACCATCAGGCCAGCGCTGACCAACTGATCCGATTCGCTGCCTGCGGTAAGCAGGCGCTCGACGAGTTGCGCGCCTTGCCGGGCGTCCATGGGGCGATCGAACTGGCCACCTGTAACCGCTACGAGCTTTACATCGACACCGATCAGTTCCATTCCACCAAGCGCCAGGCGAGTCGGTTGTTGAATGAGGCGGGTGCCGGTGAGTTGCTGGAACTCGTCGATCCGCTGGCGGCGCGCAATGCCGTGGAGCACTTGCTGCGGGTTGCTTCTGGCCTCGAATCGATGGTGGTCGGTGAGCCAGAGATCGTCGGGCAGGTTCGGCAGGCGCTGAACGCCAGCCACGACCAGATCAGCCCGGCGTTGCGGCGCTTGTTCCAGTTGGCGCTGAGCACCGCCAAGCAGATCGCGGCCAGCACCTCGCTGGGTTCGGTCGGACGCAATCTGGCCACCGTCGCCCTCGACCTGTCCGAGGA
>CALMKG010000004.1 GCA_937867175.1 uncultured Propionibacterium sp.
CCAGAGGTCGCAGGTTCAAATCCTGCCCCCGCTACTCGTCAGGGCCGTGGATCCAGTGGATCCACGGCCCTGTTTGGTTTGGTGATTTGATCGTGTGGGCAGAAAGTGTCCAAATACTCGGCTTGACCGTGTGGCGCGGTGATCCCGCGCGCAATCTGTGCCCGTCGTTGCTCGACGCTGCTCGATGGGACGTTCCGTTCGGCACACCTGCTGGTCATGGAGACCAACGCAACCCTGAGCGGCCTAGAACCGCTGATCGGAATCGAGGAGCTCGCCGAGTACCTCGGCGTGCCCATCAAGACGCTCTACAAGTGGCGTCAGGAAGGCACCGGCCCTTGCTCTGTGCGGGTCGGCCGCCACGTCCGCTACTTCGTCAGCGACGTCCGCGACTGGCTCAGCCAACAGCGTGGCTTCGAGCAAGTCGGCGCGGCCGACGAAGCGAGGTGATCTGACATGGGTAGGCCGCGAACGCCTATCGGCACCTTCGGTGAGATCCACTTCGAGAAGACACCGTCGGGTCAGGTTCGTGCCCGGGCGCGCTACCGCGACGACGACGGCCAGGTCCGCCGGGTCTCGGCAGTCGGGTCGACGCAGAAGACCGCCGAACGCAATCTCAAGCAGCAACTCGGCAACCGCACGAGCCGGACGAACTACAACGAGGTCACCCCGGACAGTTCGTTCAAGCAGCTCGTCGACCTGTGGCTCGACGACCTCGACCTGACCGGGAAGCTGGCCGAGAGCACACGCGCTCTGTACGAGCGCAACATGCGCCAGCTCGTGCTCCCGGTTTTCGAGCATTACGCGCTGAGGGAGATCACGGTCGGTCGCGTCGATCGCTTCCTCAAGGCTCTGGCAGCGGGCAAGAGCTACAGCACCGCGAAGCAGGCCAAGACCGTGCTCAGCCTCGCGTTCGGGCTGGCGGTTCGGTACGACGCACTGAGGGAGAACCCGGTGCGGGACACGGCGAAGCTGCACAAGCCGCCGTCGCAGGCCAAGGCGCTCACCATCGAAGAGATCGAAGTGATCCGTCAGGCGGCTCGCAGTTGGCGTCGGGGGGCGGGCTTCGCCGGTCCGCCGCCGGACGGTCAGTTGGAGCAGATCATCGAGGTGCTGCTCGGCACGTCTGCCCGCATCGGTGAGGTGCTCGCCATCCGCAAGTGCGATGTCGATGTGACTGTGTCCCCGGCGACCGTGCGGATCTGCGGAACCATCGTCTCCCCGAAGGGCAAGCCCACTCATCGTCAGCACCACCCCAAGACGCAGAAGTCGACCCGGACCGTCTCCGTGCCACCCTTCGTTGCCGAGGTGCTCCGCCAGCGCCTCGTGCTGATCGCGGAGGAAGAGTCGGAGCACCTGATCTTCTTCAGCCGCAACCACACCCCGCTGACAACGAACAACATCCGTCGTCGCCTGCGGGCGGTGCTGGAGGACGTCGAGATCGAGGGCGTGACCCCGCACTCCTTCCGCCGGACGGTGGCGACATTCCTGGACAGGGCCAGTGGTCCGGATCTGGCGGCCGAGATGCTCGGGCACAGCTCGACCAAGATCACCAAGGAGCACTACATCCAGCCCGACGAGCGGGTCGACCCGGTCACGGCAGACATCTTGGAGGCGCTGGCCCCCAGGAGGGACGGTGATCGCGATGTCGCCTAGCGCTGCGGCTGTTACACTTGATTCAGATAGAGCAGATAGTCTCTGGAGGTGGATCATGACCGAGTTGCTCACCCGGGATGCCGACGCGCTGCACCGTGCCCTCGACAAGGGCGGCGACGAGATCGAGGTCAGTGTCTCCCGCGAGACGGCAGAGTGGCTCGCTCGGCTGGTCGACGCCAAGGCGCGCGGCCAGGAAGTCCTGCTCACCCGTGGCAACGCGGAAGTCACCCCTGCTGAGGCTGCCGAGCTGCTGGGGATGTCTCGTCCCCAGGTCCGCAAGCTGATGGACGAGGGCAAACTCGCCTTCCGCAAGGTCGGCACCCACCACCGGGTCAAGCTCGCCTCCATCCACGCCTTCCTCGAAGCCGAGCGGGTCCACATGGAGGCCGGGATGGAAGAGTTCTCCCGGCTACAGAACGAGTTGGGCCTGGTGGAGTGAGCGGACAGGAGGCCGAACCCCGCATCCTGTTCAGCGTCGTCCTGGCCGACGCCAACATCGTGTTCTCTCGTGTCCTGCGGGACTACGTGCTCTACGCGATGACCCATCAGCTCATCCGGGTCAGATGGAGCCAGGCCATCCTGAACGAGGCCGTCAGGCGCCTGATCCAGAAGGTGGACGGCTTTGAGGAGGCATCCGGTGAGCGACTGGTCGCGGCCATGAACGGCACGTTCCCGTACTCCCAAGTCGAGTTGACCGAGGAGGCGAAGGCCACGGTCGCAGACTTCGTGCTGGTCGACGATAACGATCGGCACGTCATTGCCGCCGCGGTCGCAGCCGAGGCAACGTTTGTATGTAGTGACGACCTCACGGGCTTCCCGCCCGACGTCATGGCAGCCTTGGGGATCGAGTGGGTGACCGCGGATGCCTTGCTTAGCAAGCTAGTCGAAGAAGCGCCCGAAACGATGCTCAAGGTCCATCGGACGGCGGTGTCTCGGCTGCCCGGCGCGACCGACGAGTCGACGATTGCCGCGCTTCGAGGTGCCAGGGCCGAGCGGACAGCCGACCTCATGGAAGCCCTACTCAAGAAGTCCTGACCAGAACTCACGACGAGAGCGTGGGGCCGGGGCCGCCAGCACGGTGGGTGATCGCGGCCTCGAAGTCGCGGCGATTCTGTTCCGCGCCCTCGGGTGGCTCGTGCTCGACCGGCGTCGGGCGGAGGTCGTTGCGGACAGTGTCGAGCAATCCGGTCTGGACGGGGCCAGTGACGGGCAGCCACTTGGGGCGGTTCACGCGGAGGAGGTCGCCGTTGTGGTTGTTCATGCCGGGGACGATGACGCGCTGGAAGTAGAGACGCTCCTTGATGCCGAGTTCGACGGCGGTGCAGACGCGCTCGTCGATGCCGGCGCTGATCCGCATCAGTCGCCGTACCTCCCCGGTGTCGTTGAGCCCTTCGGCGGGGAGCTTCTGCATCCGTGCTGCCGCGACTGAGCCTTGGCCGGCAGCGAGTCCGCCCTTGCCGTAGAGCCCGCCGACGTCACGGGTCTGGTGGACGAGGCGTCCGTAGGTGTCGGCTCGGAGTTGCCAACGCCCAGCCAGATCGGGAGCGGCGTCGCTGAGTCGTCGTGCGGCTTCGAGGGAGACGATGCGTTGGGAGTCCATGACGACGCGCAGGCTT
>CALMKG010000005.1 GCA_937867175.1 uncultured Propionibacterium sp.
CGGGTGAGGTAGGACGCGATGACGGCGGCGAGTGCGCGTTCGTCATCGACGACCAACACCTTGGTCGGCAGTGCACCTTCGCTGTTCATGTCAGCCAGTATGGCCGCGACCCGCTGAGCACTGGTGAGCTGGGTCGGGCTCCCGGGCGGGTCTTGATGCGATCTTGAGACGATCCCGGTCGAACGGTGAGGAGGCTGAGCGGGAGGCTGAGCCCTGATCCACCGGTGTCGTGGCGGGTGTGGGCGTGGCATGGGGCGAGGTGACCGTTCTGAGCAGGGAGGATGGTGATTGCTGAAGTCGCCGTCCACCGCGTCGAAGGGTCACCTCGTAAGTGAAAGCCTCTCACACGATCCGTCCCGTGTTCGATGACCCGAACCTGGTGTCTGCTGCCGGTCTGGTGCCGGCGTTGCGGTTGGCTGAGTCTGCTGGCCTGTATGACCTGCTGGAGGAACGGTTGAGCGTGCCGTCGGCGAACGCGACCGTGAAGGCGGCCAGCGTGGTGGGCGGGATGCTCGCCGGCGCGGACAGTATCGATGACCTCGACGTGTTGCGGCACGGGGGCATGGAACGGGTGTTCACCGGGGTGCGGGCGCCGTCGACGTTGGGCACGTTCCTGCGCTCGTTCACGCACGGCCACGTGCAGCAGCTCGACGCCGTCGGCGCAGGTCTGCTAGCCGGCCTTGCCGGCAGGGTGCCCGGCGTCCTGGCAGGCGCCGACATCGAACAGGGGCTGGCGTTCCTCGATGTCGACGACACCATCCGGGAGGTCCACGGGTACCGCAAGCAGGGCGCCGGCTACGGGTACACGAGGGTGCGGGGATTGAACATCCAAATTGCTGCCCTGTCGACCCCGTTGGCAGGCCCGGTGATCGCCCGCGCCCGGCTCCGCAAGGGCAACACCGGCTCCGCGCGGGGCGCCGGCAGGATGGTGGCCCAAGCCGTCACCACCGCCCGTGCTGCTGGCGTGCGGGGTCGGATCCTGTGCCGGGCGGACTCGGCGTACTACGGGTGGGCGTTCGTGGGGGCCGCGCTGCGAGCGAACGCGTGGTTCTCGGTCACCGCCCGGATGACCAAGACCGTCACCCGAGCAATCGCCGGCCTGGCCGAGGACGCCTGGCAGACCATCAAGTACCCCCACGCCGTCTGGGAGGAAGCCGAACAACGCTGGATCTCGGATGCGGAGGTTGCCGAAGTCGAGTTCGTGGCGTTCACCGGCCGACGCCAGCACCAGCACGTGCCCTGCCGGCTGGTCGTGCGCCGGGTCAAACGGATCCAGCCGCTCGCCTCCGATGGCAGTGAGCAGGGGGAACTGTTCGCCGCCTACCGGCACCACGCGTTCATCACCAATTCCTCTTTCACTACGGTCGAGGCCGATCAGCTCCACCGCGACCACGCGATCGTGGAACAGGTCATCGCCGAACTCAAGGACGGCCCCCTGGCCCACCTGCCGTCGGGGAAGTACGCCGCCAACGCCGCCTGGGTGAGCCTGGCGGTGATCGGGTTCAACATCGCCCGAGCCGCCGCGGTCGCCGCCGGCCTGGCCAAGGCCCGATGGGCCACCCTGCGCCGCCAGATCATCCAGGTCCCGGCACGGATCGCCGCCACCGGTCGACGACTCGTCCTGCACCTACCCACACACTGGCCCTGGGCCCACGCCTGGAGAGCGCTCCACGCCCGCGCGACCAGCCCACCCCAGCCGGTCACTCCCTGACCACCCAGCCCCAGCAGGCGCAACCAAGGACCCCCAGTGGAGAAGCCGGACAGACCGGCAGGACCACCACGCCCACACCCGAAATGCCGTCAACAACGACGCGAACCATCCCCAAGAATCACAATCGGTGGATCAGGGTTCAGAGAGTCCTTGAGGGCCTTCCCCGCATTCACAAAGTCTTGACCGACACG
>CALMKG010000006.1 GCA_937867175.1 uncultured Propionibacterium sp.
CCCAGGGTGGGGAAATTCGATGAGCACCCCTGGGGAATTCCGGTGAGCGCCATCAGCGGTCAGGTCGGCGTTGATCGCACCGAGCCAGGCCGACTGCCTCTCAGCGTTGTCGAAGGCAGCCTCCAGCGAGACCGATTGGCTGTAGGTGTCATGGGCATCGGTAACCAAGTGACTGACGGCGAGGTTCGCTGGCATCAGGGAGATTGTGAGCAACGCACACTCAACGCAGTCCTCCGCCTCGTGCGAGACGGTCCCGCAATCCGCCGGACCCCGATACCGCTGGGTGCCGAGGTACAGGCAGTAGGCAGGAGCGACATCGAGCGCGCGGGCGGCGTCAAAGAGCGCCTGTCGCTGTTCACCGGAGTTGTGGTCAAACTTGAAGCTCCACCGTGGGCCATCGACGTACAACCGCTTGGCCTGCACCAGCATCCCGTACGCCTCGCCGTTCGGAGCGACCCACCACCAGAGCCAGTCGGCCCCGACCTGGCTCTCCTGCTTCCGCGTGAAGGTGGCGAAACTGATCTCCGGTGCTGTTCGACTGAGGAAGATCTCGGTGACCGGCTCCTCGGTCCACTGAAGACCGGATGACTCGCACGAGGCCATGTGGTCAAGACAGGCTTCTCTGCCTCTAGCTAGAGCTGCACGGACGTCGACCACGAGTCAATCTTGGCATCCGTGCGCCCCGCGCACGGGAGATTCCACCGTCTGCTCCAGTTGTGTCGGCGCTCAGGGATAAGTTTGGGGCCATGCAAGCGCGGCGCTCCGGCGCCGCTCGGTTATGCCCGGACGCCGGGCAGAGGGGTCGACGTGATTCAGAAGCGCAAGCTGATCGAGGTGGCATTGCCGCTTGAGGTGATCAACCGGGAGTCTGCCCGAGAGAAGTCGATCCGGCACGGGCACCCGTCGACGTTGCACCTGTGGTGGGCGCGGCGTCCGATGG
Source organism: uncultured Propionibacterium sp. (assembly GCA_937867175.1). Lineage (GTDB taxonomy): Bacteria > Actinomycetota > Actinomycetes > Propionibacteriales > Propionibacteriaceae > Brooklawnia. The sequence continues at coordinate 941 of CALMKG010000006.1, forward strand.
CCGCAGCTCGTGCAGTGCTCTTTGCTCAGCTTGTTGATGACCCTTCATCTCACCCGGACGAGTTTCCGACGGAAGAGCTTCAGCGGCGGGAGCGTGATCGGCTGCATCGGCTTATCGAGCGACTTGTCAACTGGGACAACGTTCGCGACGAAAGGCTTCTTGCCGAGGCATATGCGGAGATTCTCAAATCCACGGGCGGAAACCCGCCGACGATCCTTGACCCTTTCGCCGGTGGCGGCACCATCCCGCTGGAGGCTCAGCGCCTTGGTTTGGAAGCGCACGCTTCCGATCTCAACCCAGTTGCCGTTCTCATCAACAAGGCACTGATCGAGATCCCGCCCAGGTTCAAGGACCGGGCGCCTATCTTTCCGGGGCTCGCCGACTCGCAGATTCGTAAGTGGAGCGGCGCCGAAGGTCTCGCCGCAGATGTCCGTGCGTATGGCGAGTGGATGCGGAGCGAAGCGGAACGGTCCATCGGTCACCTCTACCCAAAGGCTGGGGGACAGGCGGTCATCGCGTGGATTTGGGCCCGCACCGTTACCTGTCCCAACCCCGCATGTGGCATCGAGATGCCCCTCGTTCGCAGCTGGTGGCTCGGGAAGAAGAAGGGCAAGGAGGCTTGGGTCAAGCCGAGCGTGGTGGCAGATCCAAGTCGCGCGAGCGGTCAGCGGGTCCAGTTCGACATTGGCTACGGACTCGCGGGCGCGCCGGCAGCTGGGAATGATGGCACAATGAGTCGGACAGGCGGCATATGTCTTGCGTGTTCGACTCCGGCGTCTTTTGAACACATCCGGAAAGATGCGAGTGCCGGGAACCTGGGCACCCAATTGATGGCAGTCGTCGCAGAAGGAAATCGTCGGCGTGATTACCTGCCCCCCGATGCCGAGCAGGCCGCGGCAGCACGAGTCGAGCGGCCCGAGGCGGTGCCAAATCAGGAGATTGGTTACCACCCCCGTGACATTCGCACGCAACTATATGGCCTGACGAGGTTTGCAGACCTCTTCACAAATCGGCAGTTGGTCACGCTTACGACTCTCAGTGATCTCGTCGCCGACGCTCGGAGAAAGGCGCTCGATGACGGCGCGACTCCGGAATATGCCGACGCGATCGCAACGTACCTCGGGATCGTGGTCAGCAAGATGACCGATCGGAATTCGACCCTCGTGAACTGGTATGTATCGCGCGAGTCAACAAGTTCGACGTTTGCCCGGCAGGCGATCCCCATGATGTGGGACTTCTGCGAAGTGGATGCGCTCGGCGACAACACTGGCTCATTTAGCAATTCGTTGCTGTGGACTGCTGAGACTGTCGAGTGCTTGAGTGCTAAGCAGAAGGCAACTGCTGAACAGGAAGATGCAGCGAACCGCTCCTACGCAGGCGTCCTCATCCACACAGATCCGCCGTACTACGACAACATTGGGTACTCCGATCTCTCGGACTACTTCTATGTCTGGTTGCGTCGTTCTCTCCGCGAGGTACACCCCGAATTGTTCGCGACAATGCTCGTTCCGAAGGCCGAAGAACTGGTCGCGAACCCGTATCGGCATGACGGTAAGGCTGGAGCCCAGAAGTTCTTCGAGGACGGCTTCAGAAGTGTTTTCGCCCATGCTCGCGAAACCGCAATGCCGGAGTACCCGATCGCTGTTTGGTACGCCTTCAAGCAGTCTGACTCCGATGACAATGGCGAGGCCTCAACGGGCTGGGAGACGTTGTTGGAAGGAATGATCCGATCGGGGTGGGAGATCACTTCGACATGGCCGAACCGATCTGAGATGAGCAACCGAATGGTGGCTTCGGGCACGAATGCACTGGCTTCTTCGATCGTGCTCACGCTGCGGCCGAGGGTGGATGGTGCTCGCACAACCGATCGCCGCGGATTCATCTTGGCTCTGGAATCCGAGTTGCCCGATGCGCTTCGGAAGCTTCAGCAAGGACAGATCGCGCCAGTTGACCTACCGCAGGCTGCGATCGGTCCCGGCATGGCGGTGTTTAGTCGCTACTCCGCGGTGCTTGAACCCGACGGTAAGAAGATGACGGTTCGCTCGGCACTGTCTCGGATCAACGAGATCCTCGACCAAGTGCTCAACGAGCAGGAGGGCGACTTTGACGCGACCTCCCGCTTTGCTATCGCTTGGTACCGGCAGTGCGGATATGGAGTTGGCAAGTTCGGTGATGCGGACAATCTCGCCCGTGCGCGCAACACGAGTGTCGACGCCATGGACCGCGACGAAATCTTGACCAGCCGGGCGGGGAAAGTCCAACTCATCCAGCCTGCGGATCTGCCATGGGACTACGACGTTCTCGAGGATCTTCACACCAGTAATTGGGAGGCTCTCCACCACCTGATCAAGGTGTTGGAGCGCGACGGAATCGCTCCCGCAGGTGACTTCCTTCAGGCGGCGATGAGTCGCACTGATGGTGCAGTGGATTCGGACTTGGTCAAGGAGTTGGCACACCTGCTCTTCCGCATTGCGGAGGGCAACGGCTGGACGAAGGATGCGCTGTCGTTCAACAGCTTGGTGACGAGTTGGCCCGAGATTCTTGAGGTCGCTCGCTCCGCAAAGAAGCCTTCTCCATCGCAAGGGGCTTTCGACTTCGACGAGGACGAGTGACATGGCACTGAGCAATCGCGATCGCATCGGGAAGATGTTCGAGCTACTGGCTCCGGTACTCGATGACTACATCTCGTCGGTGATCGGTGCGGTCGACCAAGCAGCGGGCGCGCAGTGGATCAAGCTGATTGAGGCGCGCGACGGCGACACCGGGCGCGTCTATGACCCGCTCGATCCGGCAGCGCAGCTGCGGATGCTGACGGACACGTCGATCACGACGCGGTTCCAGCCACGGTGGTATCCGTTTTCGGACACGCTCGGACGGATCGGCGAAGCCTTTGCGACGGAGTTGAAGAACGCGCGCAACACGTGGGCCCACAATGGTTCGTTCACCGATGACGATGCGTACCGGATCCTCGACACGGCTGAGCGATTGGTCGGTTTGATCAACGCCGGCGGGTCTGTGGCTGATGACTTGAAGGCGATCCGCCTGGATCTGCGGCGGGTGACGGCTGACAAGGCGGACAAGAAAGTCTTGAAGGCTGCGGTCGACAACCCCGAAGCGACGGGGCTCCGGCCTTGGCGCGAGGTGTTGCAGCCGCACGATGATGTCGCGACAGGTAACTTCCATGCCTCCGAGTTCGCTGCCGACCTGTACAAGGTGGCGACCGGTGGCGAGGTCGATGCCGACTACGCGGACCCGGTCGAGTTCTTCAAGCGCACCTACCTGACCGAGGGTCTTAGTGACCTGATTGGCCGTGCGGTGCGGCGGTTCTCTGGTGACGACAACGTGTCGCCGGTCATCAACCTGCAGACGAACTTCGGTGGCGGCAAGACCCACTCGATGTTGTCTTTGTGGCACGTCGCCGCCGGACTCCCTGTCGGGGACTACCCGCAGGAGACCCAGGAACTCCTGCTCGCCAACGGGTACACCGGAGAGAAGATCAACCGGGTCGCCATCGTCGGCAACCACTTCAGCCCCTCGGGCGTGACCAAGGCCGGCGGAACCCAGGTCAACACGATCTGGGGAGAGCTCGCCTGGCAGCTCGGCGGTCCTGAGGCGTATGCGCTGGTCGCAAAGTCTGACCGCGACCGCACCCACCCCGGTGATGCACTGCATGAACTGTTGAAGACGTACGCCCCCGCGGTGATCCTGATCGATGAGTGGGTGGCCTATGCCCGTTCGCTGGTCGGCCGCGACGACCTGGCTGGCGGAACGTTCGATGACCAGTTCACGTTCGCTCAATCCCTGACTGAGTCCGCGAAGGGCACCTCCGGGGTGCTGCTTGCGATCTCGATCCCGGCGTCCGAGACCGGTGATGCAGGGGACACGATCGTTGCCGGCAACGCTGAGGAGGTCGGTGGAGCCAACGGCTTGGAGGCGCTGAAGCGGCTGCAGAACGTGGTGCGTCGGGTGGCGGATCAGTGGCGTCCGGCGTCGTCGGACGAGGCCTACCACATCGTGAAGCAGCGCCTCTTCAAGCAAGCAGATGCGACGGCGCTGGCGTCCATCGGCGCCACGGCGAAGTCATATGTCGAGATGTACCGCAAGTACACCGACGACTTCCCCCGCGAAGCGCGCGAATCGGGGTACGAGGACCGCATCAAGCGGACCTACCCGATCCACCCTGAACTGTTCGACACCCTCTATGAGGAGTGGTCTTCGCTGGAGCGGTTCCAGCGCACCCGCGGTGTTCTGCGTTTGATGAGCACGGTGATCCACGCTCTGTGGACTGGTGAGGACTCCTCACCGTTGATCATGCCGGGTTCGATCCCGCTGGCGACGTCGAGCGTGAACTCTGAGTTGACGCAGTATCTGCAGGATTCGTGGAAGACGATCATCGACGCCGATGTGGATGGTGCGAATTCGCTGCCGGCGCGCATCGATGTGGAGAAGCCGCTGTTCGGGCAGCGGGCGTTGACGAAGCGCCTGGCGCGCACGGTGTTCTTCGGTGCTGCCCCCACAGTTGCTCCAGGAGCGGTGAACAAGGGCATTGCCACTCAGCGGGTGTTCCTCGGCACCGCTGTGCCGGGTGACGTACCGGGCAACTTCCACGCTGCGTTGACCCAGCTCGGGGATCGGGCAACGTACTTCTACTCCGGGTCGGGTCGTTACTGGTACGACTTGCAGGCCAACATCACCCGCACGGCCAAGGACCAGGCAGAGCGTCTCCACAAGGAAGACGTGTGGGCCGAGATCGTCAAGCGACTCCAGAGCCAGGCGAAGTCTCGTGGTGACTTCGCTGGTGTTCACGTGTGCCCGGAGAACAACGCCGACATCCCTGACACCGATGAAGCGCGGCTGGTGATCCTGCACCCGAAGGTGGCGCACAAGCGCAAGCAGGCCAGCACGGCTGCGATGGAATTCGCGCAGAAGGCGACCGAGCAGCGGGGGACAGCGAACCGGACGCACCGCAATGCGGTTGTCTACCTTGCCGCCGACGAGGACCGGCTCGCCGAACTCGACGCCGCCACCCGCGACTACCTCGGTTGGACCCACGTGCTGGCCAATGAAGCTGACCTGGACCTGACCCAGAACCAGAAGAACCAGGCCACCCAACGGCAGGCCCAAGCGGACTCGACAGTCAACGACCGACTCCTGTTGACCTTCACCTGGGCACTGGTCCCGGCACAGCCGGACCCGGGTGCACCGTTCGTGATCCGAGAGACCAAGGTCGAAGGCCAGTCCGCCGCTCTGGCGGAGCGCGTGTCACGACGCCTGGGCAACGACGGCGACCTGTCGACCCGTCAGGCCGCAGCCACGATCCGGTTGGCGATCGGCAAGGTCCCGCAGATCTGGAAGGATGGCCACGTCTCCCTCGGCGACCTGTGGGGCCTGTACAGCCAGTACCCCTACATGCCGCGACTGCGCGACCGCCGCGTCTTGGACGAGGGCATCGTCGACCTGCCGATGATCTGGCAGACCGACGCCTTTGCCCTCGCCACGGGCTACGACCAGGCTGCCGATCGTTATGTCGGTCTGTGGACACCGCAAGACACAACCTCCGCGCCGATGGCCACTGACTCGCTCTTGCTCGTGCAGCCGTCGGTTGCGCTCAAGCAGATCGAAGCGGAGTCAGCGCCCGCGCCGTCTGCGGAGCAACAGCTCACTGATCTGGTGGAGCAGACCGGCACCAGCGGCGTTACCCACGACCCGTCCGCGCCGAAGGTCGACACGTTCTTCCCCAAGCCCAAGACGCGATTCTACGGAGTCAAGACCCTCAACTCCGACAAGATCGCGATGGACTTCAAGAACATCGCCGACGAGGTCATCGCCAACCTCCGCGCCGACGACGGCACCGAGCTGACCGTCCGCATCGAAATCGAAGCCACCAAGACAGCCGGCTTCGAGGAAGGCAAGGTCCGCACGGTCTCGGAGAACGCCAAGACCCTCAAGTTCGACCAGTCGGGCTTCGAAGAGAGCTGACTCGCGAATGACGGACGCCCAAGGGCTAGAGGCGTGGCGCAGCGCCGACCAATGGTCGGAGTCGCTCGTCATCGATAACAACGTCGGTCGCCAACTGATCGTTCCGTCTTCCGCCTTCACCGTCGTTGCCGAAGACGCGGGCGGGCTGGTGGCGTCCAACGCCTTTGGGAAGTGGCCTGTCTCGACGGTAGACCGGCCGCTCTCGGGCGTGGACGTCTGGCTTCAGGTTCCAAACGGAACCAGGGCAGGTGACGCTGTGCAGTATGCGTCATGGGTCATGACAGCCTCCCTGCCCCGGCGGGCGCCAGGTGAGGTGCTCGACAGCTACCGTGGCGCGCTCAGGCTCGAGGAACCGGGCGAGGACGAGGTTGGGCTCCGTTCACCGCAGTTGGGTGCTATCCACGCTGTCCTCGGGTACTGGACAACCAAGCGCACCGAGCCAGCAACAGTCGTCATGCCGACGGGTACTGGCAAGACGGAGACGATGCTCGGATTGCTCGTGACTGCGAGGCCCGAGCGCCTGCTTGTGATCGTGCCGTCGGACGCGCTACGAGAGCAGATCGCGGGCAAGTTCGACAGGCTCGGAGTGTTGCAGGAACTTGGGATCGTCGCACCCAACGCACTCCGCCCGGTCGTTGGGCGGATCGGTCACAAGTTTTCCACCGAGAGCGATGCGGTTTCGTTCGCACAAGCGTGCAACGTAGTGGTGAGCACGCCGGCCGCACTCCACTCGTCCCCTGCCGATGTGAGGGCAGCATTTCTGTCCGAGTTCAGCCACCTGTTTGTCGATGAGGCTCACCACGTTGCTGCGTCAACCTGGACTGATATCCGGACCGCCTTCGCGGACAAGCCGGTTGTTCAGTTCACTGCGACGCCGTTTCGCGAAGACGGCAAGCATCTGCAGGGCCGCGTGATCTACTCGTTCCCGCTCCGTGAGGCCCAACGACAGGGCTACTTCTCACAGATCGATTTCAAGTCGGTGGTCGACTTCGAGAACCCCGACGCGGCCTTGGCGGCAGAGTCAGTCGCGAGATTGCGGGCTGATCTCGCAGCCGGCAAGGATCATGTGCTGATGGCACGGGTCAAGAGCATCCCGCGGGCCAAGGCCATCCTGGCGGTCTACGCACAACTTGCACCCGACCTCAAGCCTGTAGCCATCTACAGCCAACTCAACGCGAAGCCCCGCAAGGCCGCAGTCGCGGGCTTGATGGACAGGACCTCCCGCGTCGTGGTTTGCGTCGACATGCTCGGCGAGGGATTCGACCTGCCGGCGTTGAAGGTTGCGGCGGTCCACGATTCGCACAAGAGCCTCGGCGTGACCCTCCAGTTCATTGGAAGATTCGCCCGAACCTCTTCCGGCGGCGACTTCGGCAACGCTGCCATGTTCGTCTCTCGAACGGAACTGGAGCCCGATCCACGCCTGCGGAGCCTGTACGCCGAGGACGCGGACTGGAACGTCGTTCTCCGAGACCTTTCCGAGACGGCGGCCGATGAACAGCAGGAGATCAGCGACTTCGAGGCCGGGTTTGGCAGCCTTCCTGATGAGGTGGCACTCCGAAGCCTGCTCCCGAAGATGAGCACCGTCGTCTATAGGGCTCCGTCGGCTCAGTGGAGCACTGACGCGATTGTGGACTACTTCGGTGAGGAATCCCTGCTCACCAACCCGATCGGGCTGAATGCTCAGGCCGGTGTCGCTTGGTGCGTGGTCGAGCGACGGACTCCGGTCCGGTGGGGCGACCTTAAGACACTCGACGAGGTCGGCTACGAGCTGTACGTCCTGTACTTCGACAGCGTGCGCAGGCTGCTCTACATCAACAACTCGGCGAACGACGGCGTATTCGAGGAGCTCGCAGAGGCAGTGCTGGGCGCGGGGGCCACGCGATTCAACGGGACGCAGGTTTACCGGGTCATGGGCGATGTTCGACGCCTTGTACCGACTAACGTTGGGGTCCTCGATGCCCGCAGCCAGTTCCGAAGGTTCTCAATGCACGTCGGCTCCGACGTGACCGAGAGCTTCACAGCGGCCGAGGCCGGGACGAAGACCCAGACGAACATCTCCGGATCGGGATATCGCGAAGGTGAACGGGTCAACATCAGCGCCTCTCAAAAGGGCCGCATCTGGTCTCACTCGACTGCAACGAGCCTGAAGCAATGGTGCGATTGGTGCGATGCCATCGGCACGAAGCTCCTCGATGACACAGTCACCATCGAACACGTCATCGGGAACTTCATCCTTCCCGAGTCACTGAGCGGAAGGCCGGATGGCGTGCTGCTCGGCGTCGAGTGGCCGTGGGAGCTGCACACGCAGAGCGCTGAAAGCATGCGGCTCACCTATGGCGATAAGACGATCGAAGCCGTCTACTGCGACTTGGTGCCGGATACCTCCCGCAGTACAGGGCCCTTCAAGTTCACGGTTTCGAATGACGCGTGGACGGTCCAGTACGAGGCAGCGGTTGGCTCCGCCGGCGAGGTGACCTACTCGTGCGCTGCTAGTGACGAGATTCAAGTCGTCCGGCCGCGGTCGGAGATGCCGCTCAGCACTTGGCTCAACCAGAACGGCCTGATCTTCTTGTTGGATGACGACCGCATAGTCGAAGGTGGACTTCTCTACCGGCCGAAGTGGGACCGCGCTCCGTACGACTCCGCCAATCTCATCGCCGTCGATTGGACGGGGACGGACATCAAGGTCGAGTCTCAAACAGGCAAGAAACTCGCCCACTCGATTCAGCATCGCGTGATCCGGGACCTTCTGGCCGAGGGAGACGGATGGGACGTTGTGATCGACGACGACGGACCCGGTGAGATCGCTGACATCGTCGCGATGAGGCTTGACGACGAGGGTCTGCTCGTCCGCCTGGTTCATTGTAAGTATTCCGGCGACTCGGCGCCTGGCGCGCGCGTAGCCGATCTCTACGAAGTATGTGGTCAAGCCGAGAAGTCTGTAGCGTGGCGGCGCAGCGATCTCACCCCTTTCTTCAAGCGACTCGCGCGTCGTGCACAGGCGAAGCATCAGCGCACAGGGGTCAGTCCGTTCGAGGAAGGTGACGCCGCTGGACTCCTTCAGCTTCAAGCGAAGTCGCAGGTCTATCGACGGCGAATGGAGATCGTTATCGTCCAACCGGGTGTGAGCGCGGCGCGGATCAGCCAGCAGCAGGCGGACCTGCTTGCCGCTGCTGAGAGCTACATCAGGACGACCATCAACGCTCCGCTCACCGTTTGGTGCTCCGCATGACTGCGGACGATTCTGCTCCAGTCGGCGGCGACAAGCGGATGAAGCTGCGCTACGCCGGAGTATGTCGGCTCTGTCAGACCGACCTGCCCGCCCGGGAAGAAGCGATCTACGAACGCTCCACCAAGACTGTTCGTTGTGTGGCGTGCCCAGCAGGAGTTTCGGCAGGCCCCGAGACCGCGCTGGTCGCCGAGCAGCCTGCGCCTGCGAATGTTGTCGAAGGCGCCGGCGTCGCGGGATCGTCCGCTCGACGTGAGTACGAGAGGCGCAAAGCGAAGGACGAGGAGCGCCTGCGTCAGAAGTGGGGCAAGCTCGGCGGTGTCGCAGTCTCCCTGTCGGGCGAGAAGCAGAGTACGAAGGCGTGGGCGACTGGCGCTGTCGGGGAGGAGCGCTTGGGTGCTCGTCTCGACTCCCTCGTCTCGGAGTCGGTCGCGGTCCTGCACGACCGACGCATCCCCGGCACGAAGGCCAACATCGACCACATCGCCGTCACAGCCGCGGGTGTCTGGGTGATCGATGCCAAGCGGTACAAGGGCAGACCAGAGCTGAAAGTCGAGGGCGGTCTTCTGCGGCCTCGCGTCGAGAAGGTGCTGGTTGGCCGTCGCGACTGCACCAAGCTCGTCGACGGTGTCCTCAAGCAGGTCGACCTCGTTCGCGATGTTGTCGGCGATCTCCCCGTCACCGGCGTGCTCTGTTTCGTGGAGGCGGACTGGCCGCTCATCGGCGGTTCCTTCACCTCCAGGGACATTCACGTGCTCTGGCCGAAGCGCCTCGCGAAGATGCTTACTGAGGATGCAGGGGACCTTGACGTGATGGCGACCCGCGAAGCGTTGGCGTCGCGATTCAAGCCTGCCTGAACTCGACGGACTCGCCGTACACCAGGTCACCACGAGGCTGTGGTCGCTGCGGGGCTCTGTGGCCGCCGATTACGCGCGCGAACAGGAGCTCAAGGCGACTGACCGATCCTCGGCCCGGGTAGATGACCTTCACGGACTCGCCTCACAACTCGTGCGCGGGACGAACGGAACTGAGGCGTATGCCCTGGGGCCGGGCAGGCGCGGCGGCAAGGTCCATGTCGTGCTCCGGCATGGATCTCGCGGCTTCCCATTCTCGCGGGTGCATCCCGCTCTCGATGGCTGCAGCGACGAGGTTCGCGAGGGCGTAGGGCTTCCCCTCGGGCACTTGGTCGAGGGCGCACCAGGCCATCGCGCCGTCGCCGCTGAGCCAGCTTCCGAAGGCCAACAGCGTTGCTGCGGCGGTGCGGACCTCATCGGGTGCGCGTTTGGTCATGTCGGTCCACAGTGCGACGTGGGAGACGGCGTTGCCACGGGTCATGGCGTGCCAGAGCTGGTCGCGGATCGGGATGGCTTCGACGGCTACGAGGAGCCTGGCGGCGTCCGCATTGTCCAGGCGCACGCCATCGCGATGGAACTGCTGCACACGGCTCACGGCCCAGCGGCCCTCTGTCTGGACGGTCCTCTCGGTGGTGTTGGCGCGGGTCTCGGCCAGCAAAGCCGTCACGGGCTCCCGGTCGCCGATGAGTGACTGGGCGAGGGAGTCGCGGGTGGCAGCAGGCTGGGGTCGACCGGCGAGGACGGTCATGGTGGCCACGCGCTCACGGGCCTCGTCGGTCTGGAGTCCCATGTCGCCGGTAACGAGGTCGGCCCAGCGGGTCTCATCGGCCCAGAGGAGGAGGCGGGTGTCGATGCCGATCGTGTCGAGTCGCTCGGCGAACTCGCAGCCGACGCGGTCAGCCTGCTGCCGGTCGGTCGTGAAGCAGACGATGCCGACGGCGGCGCCGGGCCGGGCGTAGCGCGACATTCCCTCGCGGATCGAGCGCCATGCCAGCTCCTCGGCTCGTGGGGTGGTCGGGAGGTCGATGCGGGCGGTGGGGAGGTCGGAGCGGATCGGGATGAGGACGATCGACTCTTGTGGCTTGAAGCCGAGCATGTGCGGGATGGCCGCGATCAGCTCGTCGGGGGAGTGGACGGAGATGCTCATGCTCCCTAGGTGCGCAGCACGAGCCGGCCACAGAGGAATGACGCTGGGGCCGCGGTGGGGCCGCAGAACAACGAAAAACGACCCCTGACGCTGACAGACGCCGAAAGACGTTTGTGCAGGTCAGGAGCCGTTTTCGACCACTACTGACAGAGGGTGAAAACCCTCGGATCAGATGTCGTAATACAGCTCGAACTCGTGCGGGTGCGGCCGCAGCTGCACGGGCAGGATCTCGTTCT
>CALMKG010000007.1 GCA_937867175.1 uncultured Propionibacterium sp.
TCAACAACCTGCGCATCAAGGTGCGCAAGGGCAGCGCCTCGCCCTACTACCAGCCGTGGGAGACGCTGGCGACAGCCATCGTCGGCTCCCAATCCATCTACGTTTCCCAGATTCCAGACGAGTAAGGAGCCGACATGATCGACGCAACGAAATTCACCATCGACGCCAGCGGCAACATCCGTCAGGTGTCGGCCTTTGTGCCGGGAACGCACTCGCGATTCTCGACGCTGGAGCTGCACGCATGGTTGCAAGACTTGGCAGACAATCCGACCGCATCGGGCGACGATCTGGTCAGCATCCTAGGCAACAACCCGTCAGAACTGGCCGGTAAGCGCAACGCCTCGCGCCCGATGGCTGTGACGCTGCTGCCCAACATCAACATTGACGATGCGACGGCTCAGTGGTTCAAGTTCGGCTCGATTGAGCAGCAGTCAGGGCAGGTTCTCTACACCGGCCTCAAGGTGCTTGGCACCCTGGTTGCCAACTCGCCCATCTACATCACGCAGTCCGGCGCCAAGCTGACGAAATACTGGCAAGACGCCGACTCGGCCAACTTCCAGATTCTCGTCAAGGCCAAAGCAGCTGGCGCACTGATTGACAGCGGTAACGTCACGGTGTTTTCGCGCAAGTACGGGCAGACCTACAGCCACTTCGATGTGAACCTGGCGGCCGGTGGTGAGCAGGCGGCGGCGCTGGGCACCGGCGTGGATGCGAACGTCACACTCACCGCAGCGCAAGCCGAAGCCGTGTTCAACACGATCACCATCGCCATCGGTGACACCACCCAAGACCTGGGCGGCGGACAGGGAGCCAAACTGCACAAGGGCACGGTCACGCTCAACGGCACTACCACGCTTGCCGAGGCGTATCAGGCCCTTCAGTGGGCCACGTCGGAAGGCTCTACCGCGACCATCAACGGTGTGCCGGGTTGGCGCTACCGTGCCCTGAACGCAGGCTACGCCGAGAACGTGCCAGCACCGTTTGGCAGCTTCGCTGGCGGCAAGTGGTTCGTTGCGCAGGGCTGGTGGCTCGCTGGCGTCATGGCCGCTGACTCCAAAAACTACCAGTTGACCACCCACGACGGCACGGTCGAAACCCCGCCGACATCCGTGCAGGTTCAGGTGGCTGGCATCGTTGCAGGCGACTATGTGCTGGTGGCCCGCGACAACGGCTCAGGCGGCATCTTGTCCAACGAGTACACGGTGAGCGCGACGGCTGGTGCAACCACCGTCACGGTGCCGTCCCTCAAGAGCGACACCCCCGCATCCGGCGTCATCCGCATCAACGGCGACCGCTACACCTATACCGGCATCAGTGGCGGCGCACTCACTGGCCTGTCACCTGCGATCAAGGCTGGCGGCTACAGCGGCGCGTCGGCGTTCATCCCGCTGATCGACGCCACGGCCACCGGCACCTCCATCAGCAGCTCCGCCTTCCAATTCTCAGCACCGTTCAACTGCCGATACCGGGTGCGCAATGGGTCGGCAGGCTCGGCCATCATCCCGTTCGAGTCGTCGATGTCGGTCACAGAAGTGGGCGGCTCCGGCACCGCCGTGCGGACGGCTGACGAGTAAGGGGCGGCACAGTGGCGCTGACCTTCGACCCGGCGGCAAAGGTGATCGACTCCAGCGAGTCGATCCTTGACCTGCCTGCCTTCCACGCCGCTCTGCGCGACTGGGAGGACGGCGAGGTGGGCGCCATTCACCCGGTCACGCACACATGGAAGGCTCTGGCCCTCGGTGGTGGAGCATTCATGTACGGGCTTGACCTCATCAACGGCTGGCAACTCAGATTCCCAGCACCTGGCAACTACGCCATTCAGGGCAACCTGAACGCGACCATCTTGCCGGTGGCCGGGGTCTATGTGGAGCGCAAGACCGCGGCGGCTTATGCCACGACGACGGTGGGCGGCAGCGGCCCGAGCGCGGCAGACATCGCTTCCCAGGTGCGCGCTGCCCTGGTGGCTGACCTGGAGCGCATCACGCAGATCCAAACCAAAGTGGACGCAGCACTATGAACGAACACCACGCCAGCGCAGCCGAGTACGCTCGCAGCACCCTCGACGCAGGCTCCGCGTCGGCCGTCAGCAAAGCCACCTACTTGGGCGCGGGCGTCACGGTCGGGGGCAGCCTCAGCATGAACGAGATGGTCGGTCTGGCTGGTCTCGTGCTCACGCTGCTGACCTTCGCCGTCAACTGGTACTACAAGCACAAACTCACGCAGGCCGAGATCACCTCGATGCAGGCCCGCGAGGCCCGTGAGGAAGCCGAACACAAGGCCCGCATGGGCCTCTACGAGTGAGGTGAGCATGCACCCCTACGTCTTCGTGATGTGGCCCTACCTGTGGTGGAGGTTCCTGTATGGGTAAGGCCCGGATCATCGTCGCCTCGCTCACCCTGAGCGCCGCTGCTCTGGTCGGTATCGCGGTTGAGGAGGGGTACACCGAGCGCGCCATCGTCCCGACCAAGAACGACCGGCCCACGCTCGGCTACGGCTCGACGTTCCACGCTGACGGCTCACCGGTGAAGCTGGGCGACAAGACGGACCCGGTGCGGGCGCTCGTGACCATGCAGGCCCACATCTCCAAGGAGGAGGCCAAGTTCCAGCAGTCTCTCGCTGGGGCTCGGCTATACCAACACGAGTACGACGTCTACATGGACTGGGTCTACCAGTACGGGACTGGCCGCTGGTCTACTTCCAGCATGCGCCGCCACGTCCTGGCTGGGGAGTACCGCAAAGCCTGTGACGCGCTCCTGCTCTACAAGTTCTCTGGCGGCTACGACTGCTCAACCCCCGGAAACAAGCGGTGCCGCGGTGTCTGGGACCGCCAACTCGAGAGGCACAAGAAATGCGTATCGCCGCCGCTCTGACCATCTCTGCCGTGCTCGGTGCGTTGCTGACGTGGTACGTCCTGGACGGCCGGCACAACGCCGAGATCCTGCAGATGCAGCTCAGTCACCAGACGGCCCTGACCAAAGAAGCCCAGGACCACGGCAAGGCCCTGGAGACCATTCACAAAGACACCCTGCGGATGCAGAAGGAGAAGGACGATGCAATTGCTCGAGCGACCCAACGTGCGCAGGCCAACGCTGTGGCTGCTGCTGCTGCCACTGCTGAGCTTGGCAGGGTGCGAAACGACCTGTCCGAAGCCAAGCGTCGTCTCGCCTCAGCTCCCGTCGAAGCCCTCCGTGAGTACGCCGATACCGTCAGTGACCTATACGGAGAGTGCGAGGCTGAGCTCACAGAAACGGCGCGAGCGGCTACAGGCCACGCAAGTGATGTCGTCCTCTTCTCCGAATCCTGGCCGGTAGACCCGGCGAAATGAATGACCCGAGGCCCCAGTAGCGGGTGGGCCGTCATCGTGGCTGTGGGGCCACGTACCCAACCCGCTACCGAGCCGCCGAGGCCGTCTCCTGCTTCGGCGGCTCAACTCGTATATCTATCTACGAACGGGTAGAATGAAACGATGCGATCGCAGAAAATCACCTCTTTTGCTCCCGGGCTGAACAACCGCCGCCCGCCGGACCAGCTCGATGAAAGGCTGCGCGACGGCACGCCCGCGACGTTTCTGCGCGAAGCGGTGAACTGCGACATCAGTGCCAAGGGCACAATCCGACGCCGCCCAGGGTACACACAGTCCGTAGCAGGCGTTGTCCACTCTGTGTGGGGCGACGGGCAGGCCCAGGGGTACGCCGTCGTCGACGGCATCCTTAGCGGGGTCAGAGTGGCACCCACTGGTCAGCCGTTCGTGGTGCCGATCACCTTCGTCGGCCACCGCCGTGTCTCTTACTCGCGCGGTGCGCAGGGCGAGGTCTACTGGTCGAACGGCGGGCTGTCCGGGCGGCTGGTGGGGGAGATCAACACCCCCGCCAGCACAGCGACGCCGCCCACCCCGACCCTCGAGATCACGAGCGGCGCGCTGCCTGCCGGACGCTACCTGCTGGCATTTACGCGCACCGGCCCTGCGGGCGAGTCTGCCGCAACGCAGCTGAGCGCTGTGGACGTCCCGGCAAATTCCGGTATCCAGCTCACCGGCTGCGCCTCCGGCACCGAGGTCTTCATGACCGGACCGAACGGCTAGATCCTGCAGCACATCGGAACCACCTGGGGGATGACATTCACGATCGCCCTGCCGCCGACCAGCGGACGCCAGTGTGAGACTCTGGGCCTTGCGCCGATGCCGCCCGGTACGATCGTGCGCCATGCCCTGGGGCGCCTTGTGGTGGCTTCGGGCCGCACGCTTGTCTTCTCGGAACCCTACCGCTACGGCCTGACCAATCCGACCGAGAGCTACATCACGTTCTCCGCCCCGATCACCGTCGTGGCCCCCACTCAGAACGGTTTGTACGTCTGCGCCGAAGAGACGTACTGGCTCCCATCGCTCCCGCCCGCTGACATCTCGACCGTCCTGCCGTTCGGGGCTCTGGCACACAGCGATGTGTTCCTGGATGCTCAGACCGAAGACGACCAGTATTGCGCATGGATGTCGCCGCGCGGCGCCGTGACCGCAACCATCAGCGGCAAAGCCACCCTAGTCCAGGACGGCAACCTGAACTTCTCAGAGGCTGAACGCGGCGCGGTGATGCTGCGTCGTAGTCTGGGCGACCGCAGCCTCGTCATCTCCCGTTCGGGCGTGCAGCCCGGTGTCTCCAAAGCCCGCGACGCGGGCACCTGAAGAAAGGATGCGCCATGGTGCCCATCGAAGGCCTCAACCACATGATCTCAGTCACGCTCAAGAACGGCACCCCCGTACCGCAGTGGTATATCGGTCTGTTTGAGGGCGACTACACCCCCGACCCAAGCGTCACGGCAGCGACGCTGCCGGCACTGGCCACAGAGTGCACCGCCTACAGCGAGACGACCCGCGTCCCGCTCGTTACGGGTGCAGTCAGTGGTGGGGCGACCTCCAACGCGAACGACATCGCGGAGTTCACGTTCCCGGTAGCCAAGACCGTCTACGGGGCATTCATCGCATCCGCGCCGGCCAAAGGCGCCACGTCCGGCATCGTGCTGTCCGCCGTTCGTTTCCCGTCCCCCCGCGTCATGGGCGCCGGGTCTGTTCTTCGCGTGTTTGCCGGCCCAGCCGGTGCCTCTCTTTCCTGATAGGAGCCCACCATGGCAATCAAAATGTCCACCGGCCTGCGCAACCAGATGTTGTCGGGCGACAGTCTCAAAGGCATCTTCGATGCCGGCAGCGAAATCCGTATCTACAGCGGTACGATCCCTCCGTCCGCCGACAACTCGATTGGCGCAGCCACGCTGCTGTGCACGATCAAGAACGGCGCAAGCGGCATCACGTTCGACACCGAAGCATCCGGCGGCATCCTCCTCAAGAACCCCGCCGAGACGTGGCAGGGCACTTGCGGTGCAACCGGCACGGCTACGTTCTACCGTCATGTCCTGACCGCCGATGCCGGCGACGCCAGCACAACGGCACCCCGCTACCAGGGAAATGTCGCTGTCGTGGGTGCTGATATGAACCTGACCAGCACGTCCCTCGTGAGCGGCGCTGTGCAGGGCATTGACTACCACGCCGTGACGATCGCCACGGCGTAAGGAGCGGTGCGATGGCCGAGACGGTGATCCTGTCGAGCACGTTCGACTCTGGCTTTGACGGGTGGTCGAGTCCCGAGAGCGCCAGCCACAATGGGGCGGGCGCGATCAATTTCTTCGACGCGGCCGTTGAAAACAACTACATCTACAAAGAAGGGATTTCCGTCCCTTCTGGATCCACATCCGTCACCCTGTCTGTCACGTTCTCCGCTTCTGCGTCCGACTGGTTCTACTTCGCGCTCATGCCCGACGGTTCCATGCACCCAGAAGTGACGGCTACGTTCAGCGACGGGAAGGCGTCCATCGCCAAAAACTCATACGGCTCACCTGCCACCGGCCCTGGCGTAACCCTCCTGGGCGAGAACGTGGCCGAGATTCACATCACGGACGCAGGAGCCGCGCTCATCCTGAACGGGACCCAGGTAGGGTTCACCGCCGAATACACGCTTTCGGGCGATGTCGGGGCAACGCACGTCGTGGACATCGGCTCCCTTGCGGTCGGGAGTTCCCTGACCGTCACCAGCGTATCCCTGTCTGCGTCCGACAGCTCCGTCGATCCTGTCGATCCCGAAGACCCCGAAGACCCAGGCGAAACACCCCCCGGTGGCGTAGTCGGCCCCCCCGCTTACTTCGACTCGTCATGGGAGGCCGCGCAGGAGGTGGCTGGGGCGTTACCTGCCCCCGGGTGGTCGGCGTCGGAGGACTTCCTGGGCGGGGCGAATGCGCCGACCGGGGCTCGACCAGTAACGGCCCAGGTCGGCGTGTCCGGCGCAACATGGACGTCATTCAAACGGGAATACTGGAATTGACCACCTCATACCTATCCAACTGGACGGACGTCGTAGTGGACGTGCCGAACGCGCCCGCGAGTGCATCGCTCAACATCAGCATGGTGGTTGACTTCGAGGGTGGATACCAAGGACCAAAACTTTTCGTTGTGCTCTACCACTCCGCCATACAGATCGGGGATGCTGCACTGATGGTCGGCCTCCGCAGTGAGCCTGACGACAGATCGCTGGAAGCCTCGACAACGGCCTTCGCTGCGAGCGTATCGTTTGACGGGGTAACGGACGGAGTTCCGCAGTGGAGCTGGCGGCCGCACGGCTACGCAAAGGCACCAGAATCTTACCGGGAGTCCATCCTGTCCGCCGATTACCCTGACGATGGCTCCGCATCCATCTCTTTCCTCATTGCTGGAGGGTCGATCCAGGCGACGGTGAATGGACTTGTCGGGTCGATGTCGATGCCGCCATCGGCATCGACGCCTTCCGGTGACATAAATGCGCACATCAATTCGAGTCTATATGTCAATGACGAGAAACAATCGAATTTCTACGATCTGGACCACTTCGCCATAGGGTCAGGAGCCAGCACATCGAGGTTCTGGACCAACTTCGTCAGCTCTTACGAGGTACCTTGATGGCATGGAAGCCGGTCAAACCTCTGAACGGCCCGTCCTCCCAGGGCAGGCAGCACGCCTACGAGCTGGACAGGATCGGTGCGCCTTTCCTCAAGCGACGCAACGGCGACGGCTCCATCTCGTACAAGAAGAATGGCGAGTTGTTCACCCGCGCAGCACCGCCTGAAGACCCCGAACTGGGCGACGGCTACTACTGCATGGGCCGAGTCGGCGGAGTGCTGCGCATCGTCGGATCACGCACAGCGCGAGGGAAGTTCAAGGACCGGGGCGCAGCAGGCAACGATAGCTTCCAGGGTGCGAACCTCCAGTTCTACGGGCGCGGCAAGGGCTTCGACATCGAGCTTGGCACCAAAGCGACGGGAGTGACGAACTTCGACGGCAAGTTTTACCCGTTCGCTACCACCACGGTCTACACGACGCGTAACGGCAAGAGCCTTAAGCCTCGTCACACGTTCGTTGAGGCGAACGTCGCAGGCGGCACGCCACCCAGGCTGCACCCGCAGCTGACCACGCCGTTCTTTGGGTGGGCGGGCACAGTTTTCAAGGACGGGGCACACGTACCGCGCATCTACTTCACCGGCCTGCAGGTGATAGATGGCGAGCACCAGCCAAAGCTGTACGCCGACCCAACTGAGCAGTTCGGCGAGGTGGAGGCGCTGCCCACGATTTACACGCCGGGGCAACTTTGCGCCGGCCCCATCGTGCGCGTGATGGACCTCAAGGGCAAGCTGCTGCTGCTCAACAAGTACATGCGCCCGACCTACAAGGACTCGTCAGTCAATGTCTCACTGTGCCC
>CALMKG010000008.1 GCA_937867175.1 uncultured Propionibacterium sp.
GGATAGGAGGCCGCGGTGAACTTCTCCGGGTCGCTGCCGGCGCGCACACCGGTGTCGAGTGCGTCGATGCGGGAGACCTCGTCCGCGGACAGCGCGAAGTCGAACACGTCGAAGTTCTCGCGGATCCGGGCGTCGTGGACGGATTTCGGGATGGCCGAGAACCCGTGCTCCAGGTGCCAGCGCAGCACGACCTGTGCTGGTGTCTTCGCGTGCGCCTGCGCGATCGCCACGACTACAGGGTGTTCCAGCGGGGTTGCGGCGCCGTTGGTGGTCGCGTTGGCGTTGCGGCCGTAGACCCCGCCGATGGGTGACCACGCCTGGGTGATGGTGCCGAGCTTCTCGTTCGCGTCGCGGACGGCCTGCTGGGTGAAGAACGGGTTCAGTTCGACCTGGTTGACTGCGGGCGCAACGTCGGCTGCCGCCATCAGGGTGTCCAGGTGGTGGGGCAGGAAGTTGGACACGCCGATGGCGCGCACCCGACCTTCGGCGAGGAGCCTCTCGGCCGCCTTGTAGGCGGCGATCGTGTTCTCGAAGTCCGTCGGAACCGGCCAGTGCAACAGATACAGGTCGAGGTAGTCCAGGCCCAGCCGGGTCATGCTGGCCTCGAACCCGCGCCGTGCCCCGTCGTAGCCGTACTGGCTGACCCAGGCCTTCGTGGTGACGAACACGTCCTCCCGGGCGATGCCGCTGGCGCGGAGACCTTCCCCGACGTTGCGTTCGTTCATGTACGCGGCGGCGGTGTCGATCAGCCGGTACCCGGTCTCCAGCGCCGTGCGTACTGCGGCAGCCGTCTGGGCGGGTGGGCTGAGGAAGACGCCCAGACCGAGGGCGGGCATCCGCACGCCGTTGTTGAGAGTGAGGATCGTGGACATGGTCAGTTCCTTTCAGCGGATTCCACAGCGGATGCGGTGGCGTGGGTGCGGCGGCTGGTCGCTGCGAGCAGGATCACGGCGACCAGGGCAAGCACCGCGATGATGAGCCCGGCCTGGCCGAGGGAGACGTCCAGCGAGGTGGCGACCTCGGGAAGCAGACCCGCGACCACCATCTCGGTCGTGCCCATGATGAACGCGACCGCGCCCAACAGCCAGACGGTCAACGGGAGGCGGTTCGTTGCGGGGGTGGGCAGGGTGCCCGTGGATGATGAGGGGGGCGCCTGGGTGGCGGTCATGGTGTCCTTGCGGGCCGCACTAGGCGGCAAAGGGATTAGGTTCGTCCCGCGGCTGACGCGTGGGTGGAACGGGGGTCGCCATCTAGACAACTAGCGGCGTCCCCAGGCAGCCAGACCGAGTTGAGAGGGGTATCCGCAGCGACCCTCAGGAACCCGTATTGGCACGTGACGGCCAGGTTTGGCCGGAGTGTGTCGCCGACCACCGCGCGCAGCTGTCAGATGGTGAGTAGCACCTTCGTGGCGCGTCGCTCGTCCATTGCCTTGTAGCCTTCGGCGGCGTCTTCCAGCGGGAGGGTGAGGTCGAAGACGACGCCGGGGTCGATGGCCCCGTCCCAGATCAGCTGGATCAGCTTGGGCAGAAATCGGCGCACCGGTGCGGGGCCGCCGTGGAGGTGGACCTCGGCGAAGAACAGCCCTTGCCCGTCGAGAGAGACGCCGTGGGAGACGCCGACGAACCCGACGTGCCCGCCGGGGCGGGTGGCGCGGATCGCCTGGTCCATCGCCTCCTGGGTTCCCACGGCTTCGATGACGCTGTGCGCCCCGAGACCGCCGGTGAGTTCCTTGATGCGGGCCACCCCGGCGTCCCCACGCTCTTCGACGATGTCGGTCGCGCCGAACCGGACGGCGAGAGCCTGACGGTCCGCGTGCCGCGACATCGCGATGATGCGCTCGGCCCCCAGTTGCTAGGCGGCGAGGACGCCGAGCAGGCCGACGGCCCCGTCGCCGACCACCGCGACCGTCTTCCCGGGGCCGGCACCGGCGAACTCGCCGTGCGCGCAGCGGGACTGGTAGCCGGCCTGGCAGATCTCACAGGTGTTATCGGATGCCATGAACGAACCGATGACGAAGTCGCCGACGTGGACGCTGGTCACGTCCGCGCCGACCTCGGTGACGGTGCCCACGTACTCGTGACCCATGGGCTGATCGCGGACCGGCTCGGCTCCGCGGTAGGGCCACAGGTCCGACCCGCAGATGCAGGTGGCCGCAAGCTTGATGATCGCGTCGGTGGGCGCGACGATCTTCGGCATGTCACGTTCTTCGACCCGGACATCGCCTGGGGCGTGCATGATGACTCCGCGCATGCGGTTCACTCCTCGTCCTGCGCGAAGACGGTCTTCGCGACGTTGATGGCGGCCATCGCCCGCGGCCACCCGGTGTAGAAGGCCAGGTGGGTGATGGTCTCGACGAGTTCGGTCTCAGTCACCCCGTGGTCGCGGGCGAACGCCAGGTGGAAGGTGAGCTGCTCGGTCGCGCCGAGCGCGACGAGCGCGGAGACCGTTGCCAGGCTCCGGTCGCGCTTGGACAACTCCGGACGCTCCCACACCTCGTCGAACAGCACCGTGTCGGTATATCGGGCCAGCGCCGGGGCGATGTCACCCACCGAACGCTGACCTCCAGTCCAGCCCTTGGTCTCACTCATCGAAAAACTCCTCGTCTGTCGAGGCCCGCATCATCCGCGCGCCTCTTCCTGTCTCCATGATGTCTTCAGCCAACCCCTTTCCCGGCACGTGGGGGAGACCCTGCCAAGACGTGTACTGGCAGGGCATCCCTCGAACCGGGCAACGGAAGTAGCGTTGACGCCGTGGACAACAAGAACGAAGTCCGCGAGTTCCTCACCTCGCGGCGAGCGAACCTCACCCCCGAGAAGGCGGGTGTTCCCGGCGGCGGGAACCGCCGCGTGGCGGGGCTGCGTCGCGGCGAGGTCGCGGCTCTCGCCGGGGTCAGCGTGGAGTACTACGCGAAGCTCGAACGTGGCAACATCGCCGGCGCCTCGGAGTCTGTGCTGCACGCCATCGCACAAGCACTCCAGCTCACGGACGCGGAACGGGAGCATCTCGCCGATCTCGCCCGCGCCGCCAACACGACCCGTGCCACCATCCCGCGCCGCAGAGCCGGCAAGAGCACCGTGCTCCGCCCGGGCATCCAACTGATGCTCGACGCGATCACCGGGGGCCCCGCCGTCGTCCGCAACGGACGCATGGACATCCTCGCCACGAACCTCCTCGGCCGCGCCTTCCACGCCGAGACATTTGCCGCACCCGGCGAAGGCAACATCGCCCGATACACTTTCCTCGATCCCCGCGCACAGAGCTTCTACCCGAACTGGGAGACCGCAGCCGACATCGTCGTCGCGATCCTGCGCACCGAAGCAGGCCGCGACCCGTTTAACAAAGCCATCCAAGATCTTGTCGGCGAACTCTCTACCCGCAGCGACGAGTTCCGAATTCGTTGGAGCAAACACAACGTCCGCTGGCACGGGGCAGGAACGAAGAGCTTCCATCACCCGGTCGTTGGCGACCTCACCTTCGCCTACGAAGATATGCAGTTCATCCAGCATCACGGGCTGACGTTCCTCATCTACGTCCCCGAACCCGGCTCACCCAGCGAAGAACGCACCCGCCTGCTCGCCAGCTGGCAGGCGACCACAGACACCTCGACATCCGTAGACCCAGCAAGGAGCAGCCGATGATCATCCAACCGAAACCCGCCACCGCTCGGGGCCCCGCAGAGACGTTCACCGGGGACGTGTGGGTCGACGCCATCGCCGCCCCGCAGACCGACGGACAACGCATGGTCGTCGCGCGCGTCCGGTTCAGCCCAGGAGCCCGCACCGCATGGCACTCCCACGCACACGGGCAGACCCTCTACATCACCGAAGGAATCGCCCTGCTCGGCACCCGCGACGGCCGGGTCATCCGCGCCACACCCGGACAGACGATCTACACCCCACCCGGGGAAGAACACTGGCACGGCGCGACACCCGCCGACTTCATGGAACACCTCGCCATGCTCGACAATGCCGACGACCCCGCCGCCACCACCCGCTGGCTCGAACACGTCACCGACACCCAGTACAACACGCCCATCACCGCGGAGGAATGATGCACACCCGCACACTCGGACAAGGCCTGAAAGTCTCCGCCATCGGGCTGGGCTGCATGGGCATGTCCCAGAGCTACGGTCCGAACCCAGGCGACCGCGCCGACATGATCGCCGTTCTGCGCTCCGCCCCGGAACACGGGGTGACGTTCTTCGACACCGCCGAGGTCTACGGCCCCTACGACAACGAAGAACTCGTCGGAGAAGCCCTCGAACCTATCCGCGACCAGGTCGTCATCGCCACCAAATTCGGCTGGGACATCCAGGACGGGCAGATGGTCGGACTCAACAGCCGACCTGACCAGATCCGACGCGTCGCCGAGGAGTCACTGCGGCGGCTGCGTACCGACGTCATCGACCTGTTCTACCAGCACCGCGTCGACCCGAACGTACCCATCGAAGACGTCGCCGGCACCGTCGGAGAACTCGTCGCAGCAGGGAAGATCCGTCACTTCGGCCTGTCCGAAGCCTCCGCCACCACCATCCGGGCAGCGCACGCGACGTTCCCTGTCACCGCGGTGCAGAGCGAGTACTCCCTGTGGACTCGCGACCCGGAAGCTGAAGTGCTTCCCACCCTCGCCGAACTCGGAATCGGGTTCGTACCGTTCAGCCCTCTTGGCAAGGGCTTCCTGACCGGCACCGTCGACACCACCACGACTTTCGCGGACGACGATATCCGACGCCGCGTTCCCCGCTTCACCGAGGAGAACCTCGCCGCCAACCGCACGCTCGTCGCGCACGTGACAGACCTCGCCACCGCTAAGGACGCCACCCCCGGCCAGATCGCCTTGGCGTGGCTGCTCGCACAAGGCCCGCACATCGCCCCAATCCCCGGCACCCGACGCACCGCCCGGATCGCAGAGAACACCGGAGCCACCCAGGTCGCACTGTCTGCCGACGAACACGCCGACCTCGACGACCTCGCACGACGCATAGGCGTCCACGGCGACCGCTACAACGCGGCCCACATGGGCTACGTGAACCGGTAGCCGTAGGTCCCATAGCCGAGCAACAGGAGCCTTGGCCTCACACACCAGGAACACCAGATTCGACGGCAAAGGGGTAACGGCGGTGGTGAACGCCGCGGCCTGCTGGCCAACGAGGAGCACCGTCAGGGCGGGCGTGGCTCAAGAGGGGTCTGAGCGTCCGGAAGCAGCGGCGCCCTCCGCGCCTGCTCGGCGGGGTGGGCTGCCGTCCGGCAAGCTGGCGTCGACTTCTGCGGCGAGAACCTTGCGGACGCCACCGGCGGCCATCGCCACCACGCCGATGGTCACCAGGGAGCCGATCAGCAGCGCGGTGGCTTCACCGGGCTGGAACACGTCGAGTGCCTTGCCCAAGGTCACTGCGCCGATGGGGACGCCCAGTTGGGCGGCGGTGACCAAGGCGATTGGCCACGGCTGGCGGGTGAGGATCGGTGCGGCGTGGACGGCGACTGCCCCCACTCCCAGAGCCAACCCCAGCAGCAGCGATTGCGGGTTGGTGGCCAGCTGCCGCAGATCCAGCGACACCCCAAGCCAAACGAAGAACAGCGGGGCGAAGAAGCCCTCCGAGAGCGCGAAAAGCTGGTGGGCAACCCGGCGTGGCTCGCCCACGGCCGAGACCGCCACCCCCAGGGCGAAGCCCGCGAGCATGATGGTGACTTGCAGGTAGACCGCCACTGCTGCCAGCCCGAACAGCAGGACGAGAGTAATTCGAAGTTCGGCGGCGAATTGGTGCTGCTCGGAGACCTTGTGCAACCGGCGCTGCCGTCCGCTGCGTCCAGCCCGGCTCAAGGCGAGATAACAAAGGCCCGCGCCGGCCAGCACCACGGCCGCTCCGAATGCGGCGTGACCGACCTTGGCGGGTTGCATCGCCAACGGGAGCAGGATGATGCACGCGGCGTCCGCCACGGCGAGCTGGACCAGCATCTCGACCCCGTGCCGGCCCGCGATCTGCACGTCGGCCAGCGCAGGCATGACCAACCCGGCAGACGAGCTGGCCAGCAGCACCGCGTACAAGGCGCCGTGCCCGGTACCGAACAGAGCGGCCAGGCCCAAGCCGACCGGCACGGCCAACGCCCCGGCCAGCAGCGCCCGCGCCACACCCCATCGCAGGCCCGCGCGCATTGCCGGGTTGCGCAGTGGGACGTTCGTCCCGGCGATGAACATGACCAGCGCGAATCCGATCTGCGCCATGAAGCTAAAGGTTTCGTTGGTCGCGTCCAGCGCCTGGAGGCCGGTCTGCCCCAGCACCAGCCCCACCAGCAATTCACCGATCACGACCGGAAGGCCGCCGTGGCGGGGCACTGCGAACAGCGGCCCAACCAGGGCCACCAGACAGATCAGAGCGAGCGTCGCAAAAGACATCGGGCCAGGCTCACCAAGTCGCCGGTCAGCCCAGCGCCGGATGGAGATCGCGCGGGCGGAACCGACGCTTGGCGTGGACCACCGCCACCAGCGTTCCGAGGCACGAGGCCAGCAGCAACGCCATCAGCGACAGGTCACGCACCAGCAACTCGGTCAGGCCTCCCGAGATCGTGATCCGGAAGGCGTTGATCGTGTAGGTCATCGGCATCACATGACCGAGATGGGCGAAGACCGGCGGCAGCAGCACAGCAGGGTAGGTGCCGCCCGCCGACGTCAGCTGGATGATCAGGACCACCAGCATCGCGGCGGTGGAGACAAAACCGAGCGCGGTGCGCAACAGATGCGCCACCGACGAGAACGCCAACGCCACCACGGCAGTCACCACGATCACCAGTATCGGGTGCACCGGGTCGAGGCCAAGGCCGATCCACGCCACGGCCAGCATCAACCAACCCGCCACCACCGAGATGCCCGCCAGCGGCAGCCAGGCGGTGATAGCGATGCGCAGGTCGCTCGCCCGGCCGGTGATCACGCGGCCGGTGATCGGCCGCACGAGGAAGAATGCCGAGATACCGAGCACCCACAAGGCGATGGAGAAGAACATCGGCGCGAGGCCGCGTCCGTACACGTGCGCCGGATTGTCCACCTCCATCGTGACATCCACCGGCGCGGACAGCACCTGCACGGCATCGGCTTGTTCATCGGGGGTCAGTACGGGCATCCGTTTGACGCCGGCGGTCAGCTGCGTCGCGAGTTCGTCGGCGCCGGACGCCAGCTGCCCGAGCCCGTCGTTCAGCTTCACCGAACCGTCCTGCAGTTGCTTCAGCCCGTTGGCCAGGTCGGTCGCCCCCGTCGCCGCCTGCTTCGTCCCGGTCTGCAACTCCGACGCCCCGGACGCCACCTGATGCGCACCCGAGTTGAGCAGATCGACCTTCGCCTTCGCGTCGGTGGCCAATTGGCCGAGGTCGCCGGTGTTCTGCAGCAGGTTGTTGGCGGCAGCGACATCGGAGGCGACGCGGCCAGCTTCGGTCGCGGCGGCATCCGCCTTGCCGCTGGCCGAGGTCAGGCGTTCACGCAACTGGACCACGGCAGGATCGGACGCAAGTTCCGGGTGGGCCGAGACGAGCGCGTCCAAGCCGGCCTTGGCGTCGGTGATGCCGCTGGCGACGGAGCCGGTCGAACCGGCGATCGAAGCCGCCAGGCTGTCAACCTGAGCAGCCGCGCTGCCGACCTGCTGCTGGATGCCCGGCAGGCGGTCCGCGGCCAGGGACAGCACCGGGTCGAGGGTGTCGGCGAGTTGCTGAGTGCCGGCGGCAACTTGTTGCGCGCCATCCGACAGCTTCGCCGCGCCACTGTTCAGTTCGCCCAGCCCGGACGCCAGCGTCCCGGCCCCGGTGGACGCGGTGTCCAGCCCGGAGGCCAACTGTCCGGCGCCGTCGTGCGCCGACAGGGCCCCGTCGTGCAGTTGGCCGGCTCCGTCTGCTGCCTGCTGCATGCCTTCGCGGATCACCTTCAGGTTGGCGAAGACCGCATCGAAGTAGCTGCGTACGGCTGTCTCGTCGATGGCACGGGCGATACTGCTCTGGGCGCTGTTCGTGATAGATCCGATGACGAAGCCGTTGGCGTCGTTGCGTTGCAGCATGATCTGCGCGCGCTGGGGATCGTCGCCCTGTCCGCTCACGAGGTTGGTGGAGAACGTGTCGGGCACGGTGATCACCATGAAGTAGCGGCCGTGGGCCAGCCCGTCGGCCGCCTCAGCCGCCTCGGTGTCGCGGAAGTCGAACGTGCCCGCCTCATGCAGGCTCTTCACGAAGTCATCACCTGCGGTGATCTGCCGGTCGCCGAACGACGTCGGGCGGTCCTGGTTGACCACCGCTACCGGCACATGATTCAGGCGTCCGTAGGGATCCCAGTTGCCGGCGAGGTAGATGCAGCCGTAGAGCAACGGGACCAGCAGGATGAAGACAAGTGCCAGTCGCGGGAGCGGTCCGCGGAACCTCTTCAGTTCGTAGCGCGCCAGAGCTAGGGGATTGCGGGCGGGTTCGAGCATCAGTTCTCCGGGTTCAGGTCGACGATGAGGGCGGACGCCGGAATTGCGGCACGCTCGGTGGTGGATGCGATGACGGTGCAGCCGTCGCCGGACAACGCCAACAACCCAGCCCACAGCTCGTGCTGTTCGGACAGGGTGGCGCCGAGGTCTAGGTCGTCCACGACCAGCACGTCGGCAGGACGGATGCGGGCGAGCGCGATCGCGGCGCGGGTCTGGTCGGCAGGGCTGAGGTCGCCGTAGAGGACGTCCAGCCTGGAATCGAGGCCCAGCAGGCCGGCCGCACGCAGGTAGCGGGCATGCCGCTCGCGCGGTTTGGCGGCGTCCATGAGGGTGCGCTCGGTGATGCAGTCTTCTAGGGTCAGCGATTCTTCGGGCACGACCAGGCGCTGCAGCCGCGCCACCGCGCTGCGGGCTCGCGCGCGGCCGGGGCTGGCGATGCCATCCTCCCCGGCGACGGTGAGTGTGCCACTCACGCCGCGCATCCGCCCGGTGAGCGCGAGCAGCAGCAGCGACTTCCCGCTGCGGCTTGGCCCGGCCACGGCGACGACCGAACCGACCGGCACGGCGAGGTCGAGTGGCCCCACCAACCGAGTCAGCGGCGTGCTGATCTGCAGGCCACGCGCCCAGATGCTGAGGGCGCTTGGATCACGCGACGAACTCTCATCTGGTTGGGCGTGTGATTCGGGCGATGGCGGGTTCAGCTCAGGCACATCAAAAAGTGTGCTCACTTGTGGGTCAGCCCACAAATGGACGCCGACGCGGACGCCGATCAGGCTGCTGGCCATCAACGCCCGCGCTGCGGTGGTCGTCGGGCCGGCGCAGGTGGGCGATCCGGTAGCGTCGGACCGAATCAGGTCGGGCCGAAGGCGATCGGGAAGGAGCCCGCGATGCTGGTTTTGCACGGCTACTGGTCCGGCACCGGACTCAGCCTGTGGGCCGAGGACTCCGAACTGCCGGTCACCAGTCCCAGTCAGGCGCTGCGCACCGCCCGGCCGCACCCGTTCGCGGTGCCTGCCGCAAGCCTGGCAAACACGGTGCCCGCCGAACCCGGGAGCGCCGAACTGCGCCTGCCGTCGCTGCGTCGCACCCCGCTCGACTCGCCCGAACTCATCCGCCTGACGCCCCGGCAGGCCGCCCGGTCGGTGCCGACCCTGCTGCCCTGGACGGTACCGGTCGTCCGCCTCGACCCGGCCGCGGCGCTGACTTGGCTGACCGACCCGGACCAGACCGAGGCCAGACTCGGGGCGTCCATCACCTACCTGCGTGACCTCGCCCGCTTCGCCCGGGAACTCACCGAGCGCGGTCGCGTGCTGCCTGCGCTGGAGTGGGACGACGCCGGTCCGCTGGCGGTCTGGCGGCCTGTCTTGCAGGGGCCGGACGTGTTGGCCTATCAGCAACTGGTTACCGCGCTGCCGCCGGTCTGCCGTGCCGCAGCTGGCCAGCCCGGTGCCCACGCCATCGTCGAACCGGCGCTGCACCAACTGGTCGATGCCGCCGTACGCGACCGCCTCACCGAGCAGGGGTCGCTGCTGCCGCGGCGGACGGGTCGGCGTCCCAAGGTCGAACCGGTCGCCGAGGCGTGGCTGGCCGCTCTGACCAGCCCGGATGGCCGGTTTCAGGCCGATCACGACGACTTGGTGGCCCTCCGGGAGGCACTTCGGCCCTGGGATGAGGTGGGATCCGACGAAGTCGGTCCGGCCCGGGCCACCTTCAGGTTGGTCGAGGCGCCCGAGACGGTCGAGACCGCGCCGGACGCCGGCGAGCCGGCCTCGACCAATTGGCGGGTGGAGTTCCTGCTGCAGTCCACCACCGACCCCAGCCTGCTCATCCCCGCCGCGCAGGTCTGGCAGGACGCCGGCACCCTGCAACGCTGGGTGGCCCGTCCCCAGGAACTCCTGCTCACCGACCTCGGCCGGGCCAGCCGCGTCTACCCGAACCTCGCCTTCGGGCTGCGAAGGTCGCGTCCCGAACACCTCGACCTGGACGCCGCCGGCGCCTACGAGTTCCTGACCACGGCGGCTCCCGCGCTGGACGAGGCCGGCTTCGGGGTGCTGGTGCCCAACTGGTGGCAGCTGCGCCGCCGGATCGGCCTGAAGCTGACTGCGAAAACCCCTAGCGACGCCGCCGAGCAGAAGTCACGGTTCAGCCGTGAGCAGCTGTACGAGTTCGACTGGCGCCTGGCCGTCGGCGACGAGTCGCTCACCGACGAGGAGATCAATCTGCTCGCCGCCGCCAAGGCGCCGCTGGTGCGGCTGCGCGGTCAATGGGTCGCCATCGACCCGGAACAACTGCGCCGGGGCCTGGAGTTCCTGGCCAGCGAGGGCCGCGGACGCGCCAGCGCCGCCCGCATCCTGACGCTGGCCGCCGCCCACCCCGACGACAATGAGCTGCCGATGGAGATCGCCGGCATCGCGGCCGACGGTTGGCTGGGCGACCTGCTGGCGGGCACGACGGCCCAGCAGATCGACACGATCACCCCGCCAGATTCCCTGCACGCACAGCTGCGGCCCTACCAGCAGCGCGGCTTGTCGTGGCTGGCCTTCCTATCCCAGGTAGGGCTCGGCGCCTGTCTGGCCGACGACATGGGCCTGGGTAAGACCCTCCAACTGCTCGCCCTGGAAGTGACCGAGCGGGTCGAGCCGGCCGGCCCCAGCCTGCTGCTCTGCCCGATGTCGCTGGTCGGCAACTGGCAGGCCGAGGCCCGCAAGTTCGCCCCCGACCTGCGTGTCTACGCCCACCACGGGCCGCAACGGCTGCGCGGCCAGGACCTCACCGACCAGCTCGCGCGCACCGACATCGTCGTCACCACCTACGGCACCGCCACCCGCGACCTGGACGAACTGGCCGAGATCGACTGGAACCGGGTGGTGCTGGACGAGGCCCAGGCCATCAAGAACCGCCACTCCCGTACCGCCAAGGCCGTGGGCCGGCTGCGCGGGGAGCATCGGGTGGCGCTCACTGGCACCCCGGTGGAGAACCGGCTGGGTGAATTGTGGTCGATCATGGACTTCCTCAACCCCGGGCTGCTCGGCTCGGCCGAGAAGTTCCGAACCAGGTACGCGATCCCGGTCGAGCGGCACGCCGATTCTGCCGCCGCAGCCAGGTTGCGGCAGGTGACCCGGCCGTACCTGCTGCGGCGCGTGAAGACCGATCCGACCATCATCGACGACCTGCCCGACAAGATCGAGATCAAGCAGTACTACCGGCTGACCAGCGAGCAGGCGTCCCTCTACCAGTCGGTGGCCGACGACATGATGGCCAAGATCGCCGGCTCCGATGGCATCGAGCGCCGCGGCAACGTGCTCGCCGCGATGACCAAGCTCAAGCAGGTCTGCAACCACCCCGCCCAGCTGCTACACGACCGTTCCCCGGTCGGACGCCGCTCCGGCAAGGTGATTCGCCTTGAGGAGATCATGGAGGAGATTCTCGCCGAGCAGGACCGGGTGCTGCTGTTCACCCAGTACACGTCGTTCGCCGAGATGATCGTGCCGCACCTGGCCGCCAGGTTCGGCACCGATGTGCTCTACCTGCACGGTTCCACCACGCGGGCCGCCCGGGAGCAGATGGTCGCCCGCTTCCAGTCCGGGGACGGGCCGCCGGTCTTCGTGCTCTCACTGAAGGCAGGTGGCACCGGGCTCAACCTCACCGCCGCGAACCATGTCGTCCATCTCGACCGGTGGTGGAACCCGGCCGTGGAGAACCAGGCCACCGATCGGGCCTTCCGGATCGGGCAGACCCGCAACGTCCAGGTGCGCAAGTTCATCGGCAGCGGAACCCTGGAGGAGAAGATCGACACGATGCTGGACGAGAAGGCGGCGCTGGCGGATCTGGTCGTCCGCGACGGCGAGAGCTGGCTGACCGAACTGTCCACCGGTGATCTGCGTGAGCTTTTCGCCTTGTCGGAGGGAGCCGTCGGTGAGTAGTCACTTCTATCCGCCGTCGCGACCGCGGCCGGTCGAGGGCGGCATCAAGGCGCGCAGCACGCGCGGCGACATCGCCCAGACCTGGTGGGGTGAGCGGTTCATCGCAGTCCTCGCCGAATCCGGCATGGGTGGGCGGCTGCAGCGCGGCAAGAGCTACGCCCGCAAGGGCCAGGTGATCTCGCTCGATCTGCAGGCGGGGGTGGTCAATGCCGTCGTCCAGGGCAG
>CALMKG010000009.1 GCA_937867175.1 uncultured Propionibacterium sp.
CGTTCGGGTAGAGCGCCCGGCTGATCGCGGCGGTCAGCGGGTCCAGCTCGACCCCTGTCATGGTCGCTCCGGCTGGGGCCATGCCGATGAAGGTTCCTGCGCCGCTGCCGGGTTCCAGCACGGTGCCGGTGGTGAAGCCGAGCGAGCTGAGTGCCCGCCACATCTGCCGCACCACCAGCGGGTCGGTGTAGTGCGCGTTCAAGGTGGTGCGCTCAGCCGCCGACCACTCCTCGTCAGTGAGTAGATCGCGCAGCTCGGTGCGTTCGGTCGTCCAGTTCTCTTTGCTGGGGTCGAACACGTCGGCCACGGCGCCCCAACTCGACCAGCGGGCAAGCGTCTGCTGTTCCTCGACGTTTGCCGGTCGCTGTTCGTCGGTCAGGGTCCGCAGGAGGCGGATGGCCTCGACGTTCGCGGCGTAGCGGGCCTTGGCGCCTGACGGTGCGAGGTCGTCCTGACTGGTCGGGACGAAGCTCGGTGCGGGGGTGGGGTCTAGCGCACTTCGCGCAAGAACCGGAGGGTGGCCGCCTCGGCCATCGTTGCCTGGTTCTCGGCGAGGAACTTCCGGGGAATCGGCGCCGCCACCAAAGAGGTCAAGAACTCCGGTGTCACCGCCCAGGTCTTCGCCTTGTCCTCCAGTTCCGCTGTCGAGGGCATCAGGTCCGGGCTGTCCTGAATCCGCTCCGCCCAGGAGATCAGTGCCTCGTCGGTTGGACGGGTCTGCTCCCATTCCTCCCGGGCCTCGGACAAGGTCAACTCTGGTGCCGGTGTCCACACCAGTTGCGCCATTACGACCTCCTCCGCTGTCCGGGTCGCCGCCTGGAGTCGGGCGACCTTCTGTTTGTAAGTCTCCCTCTCCGGGTCCGGTCCAGCCAGCAGGCGCGCCAGATCGCTCACTTGCGCCTGTACCTGCTCGCCCAGATCCGTGAAGAACGCCACCGGGTCCTTCAACGCCCGCACCCGGCTCGGTGCCCAGCGTCGCCAGTGCGTCATCGCTAGTCGTGCGTACCGGTTCATCGGCCGCCTCACTTTCCCTGTGCTCGACGAGCGGAGGAACTGGTTCTCCGACGGTCGACTCGGTGGTCGTCTCCTCGCCCCACAGGTCCAGAGTCAGTTGGCCCTCGGCGTCGTGTCGCGTCCTTCCGCGCCCCATCGCCCGTCACCTACTCGCCGTCGTTGCGTGCCGGCCCCGCGCTCCGAGCGTGGAATCGTTCCTCGGCCAGACGGCGCTGTTGGAGGTCGTCGTTGACGAACTGCGCGAAGTCCTCAGCGCGGTCCTTGATCTCCCGTTCCGGGGCCGGCCCAGGAAGGGACTCGCCGGGCCAGGTCGTCTGGCGGGTCGGCCGGTCGTGGTCCAGCCGGGTGCCGCAGGTTGAGACCCATTCCCGCAGGCGTGCGCGTGCCTCGGCGAAGTCCTTGTGCCAGGTCAGCGGCATGGACGGCGAAGAGTCCGCGTCGTAGCACGCCAGCCAGTGAAGGTGGAGCGCCGACAGTTCCCAGATCAGCTCGTCGTGGCGGTGCCAGAACGGGGGGACTACTGCCGGGGGCAGCCCGTATGCCTTGCGGAGCCACTCCACCCAGTAGTTGAGACTCAGCCATTCGGGCTTTGCCTCCTCAGCGGTCAGCGTGTTCCAGTTGACTGGCTGGAGCTGCTCCTCGTGGCCGTCAACCTCGGGCTCCGGCTCGTCTGTCGGTGGTGCCGTGTCGTAGAACGCGGTCATCAGGTCGCTCCGCCTCAGAGTCCGATGGCCTGGCTGGTGCGTTGAGCACTCGGGCTCGGTTCGTCGACCTCGGCCCGCTGGGCGGGTCGGTCGACGGAGTAGCGGGTCCGGGCGGTGTCATGGCCGATACGGCGGGCGACGAACTCCTCGCGGGGCACGGCCTTGCCGCTGCGTTCGACCTCGTACTCGTGGATGTAGCCCGAGGCGACGAAGCTGTCGCCCTTGCGGAACCGCGCGTTCGCTCGAACGGCGCTGGCACCGTAGATCACGAGGTCGTGGTAGCTCGGCTCCAGTGGGGTGAAGGTCCCATCGGTCTCCTTGCGCGAGTGCTCGACCCCGATGCGCATGTAGCACCGGGCGACCTCGTCGCGGGTCTGGGTGAGCTGGGGGTCGGTGGCGACGAACCCCGAGAGGCTCATCTGGGTGGGGATGCTCATGGCTGCTACTCCCTGCTGTTCCGGTTGGGCCATCGGGCTGGTGGCCGCTCTTGGCAGGTAGGTGCGCGCTGCTGCCCGCGACTCGGGCGCTGATTCAGCGTCGACGCAGGGATTCCTCGATGCCGGCTCGTTCAGTACGGAGCTCGGCAGCGTCGGGGCGGGTGGTCCACGGGCGAAGGTCGGTGACCAGCGGCGGGGCTGAGCGAAGCAGCACCAGCCCGGTCCCGAACGGCAGCATGCGAATGGTCTCCGGTGGCATGACCGGCACGCGCCGGGTGGAGCGTTGCAGGGACCGTGAGCCGTAGTCGCCCACCGAGATCGTGTCGGTGTGCTCGTCACGTTCCCCGATGAGGGCGGAGAGGTCTTGCAGGTCGCGGGCCGATGCGGTGCCGCCGAGGATCACCTTCACGATGGAGGCGTCCCAGATGGCCCCGGCCGCGTGGTCGCCCCACTTGTCGCGCGCCTGTGACAGTGATTGGAGAACCGGCATGGTGGTGATCCCGGTTCCGCCGCCCTCGGCCATCAGCACCGGCAGGGACGGCAGAGGCGAGAGGTTGCCGATCTCGTCGAGCGCGAGCAGCAGCGGCGGGTCCAGACGGGCACCTGGTGAACTTGCGGCCAGATGGCGGGCGGTCTCCACCAGGTCTTCGATGAATGCCGCCACCAGCGGCCATGACGCCCCTGCCCCGGCACCGGTGGCCAGCAGGTAGAGCGTCCCGTTGCTGGTCAGGAACTTGGCGGGGTCGAACTCCTCGCCCGGCTTCGGTGTCACCGCGTCGAGGACTCGGGGATCGGCTAGACACGACAAGGCGAGCGAAACGCCCATCCAGATCGAGTCCCGTGTCCGGGGGTCGGCATGGATCATCGACTCCAGCGAGTCCGCCCAACCCGGCGCCGCGTTGGGGTGGCTGGCCAACACCGCCACCGCATCGGCCGCCGACGACGGCGAGAGCGTCCAGCCGAACAGCTCCCGAGGACTGCGCTGGTCCAACGCGGCGGCATGAAGCAGCGCCTGCAAAGCGGTACGGGTCTTGCCCTCCCAGAAGCCACCGGACTCCACCCCGCCAGAGGTCAGCCCGGTCGCTGAGGCGAGGCCGGTCGCCCGGATCATCGCCGTCAGCGGGTCCTCGCACCCGCGCACCGGCGACCAACGCAACCCCGACGGCAGACCGTCCGCGAGCCGCTGCGGGTCGAAGACCGCGACGGGTCCCTTGCGTTGGCGGGCGGTGATGGTGGCGGCGATGTTGTCCGGCCTGGTCGCGGTCGTGACCACTGCACCGGGGGCATCGAGGATCGCGTTGATGACGACATGGAGCCCCTTGCCGGAGCGCGGTGGCCCCAACAGCAGGATCGAGTCCTCCACCGACGCCCAGACGCCTCTGCCACGCGACCGGCCCAGCAGATATCCGACCTGTGCAGCAGACGGCTTCGTCAACGAGGGCCGCAGCGTTCCAGCCCGTTTCAGCAGTGCTTTCTCCGACGCCGTGGTGGCCACGTCACGAACGGTTGCCACCCCTGCGAGCCGATGTGGGTCACGCGCGGTCTTCTGCCGCGACCCCGACACCAGCCGCCATCCGCCCACGGCCAAGGCGACCACCACGGCCACCAGGAGCGCGACGGTCGGCCAGTAGACCCAGACCGACAGTCCAGGCACGCCGAGGGCCACACCTGGCGCGCCGGCATGGGTCAGAACACCGAACCCGGCAGCGATGCCGCCAGTAGGAAGCGGGTTCCCGGTGACGAGGGCGGCGAGAACACCGGCAAGCCAGAGCACCGCAGCGAGAGCGGCAGCGGCGGCGACCAGGATCAGACCGAGGTTCACCAGCTCGTCATCGACGCCTCGGCCACGCGGGTTCACGCCTGGCTCCTGCTGACCGCGACGAACCCGGAGGAACGACCCAGCAGCACGACCGTTCCCGGCCGTGACGCCAACAGCGCGGCAGGAAGCCGCAGCCGAGCACACCCATCGGGGCCAGCGGTCTGGTGTGCCACCACCACCGCGACCGCGACCTGCTCGTCGGGAGAGAAACCGCTGCCACCAACCTCCAGCCGACCGAACCCGGTTGCGTCCAGATCGGCAGGCTCCCAAGAGGCGGGCGACTCGGCCACGACCGCCACCGGCGGCGGGGGTGGATTCACGATCTCGGTGAACACCGAGCCGTCGACCTCGCGAACCTCGATCCGCACCGGGCACCCCAAATCCGTCGCCACCTGCTCTACGAGCGGACCGAGTGCCGAGCGTCCCTCGCCCGGGCCTGCCGAAACGGGGTACGGCTCACCGTTGAGAGTCGCTCTCAGCCGAGCTCCGCCGCCGTCGTCGGTGGTCATGCTCGCGTCGCTGATCGTGACCGCCAGATGTGGGAGAACCACCGGCACCCGGCCGGCGTCCTGCGCTTGGTGGTCACGGGCTTCAGCAGCGGACCGAGTGCGAAGCCCCATCACAGTGCCACCGCCTCTACCGTCGCGGCGCTGGACGACCGGACGCCAGGGTCTGCGCTCACGCCGGGACTCCGGCGTCCGGTGCCCCGTGCCTGAGCCAGCGCGTCGCGGTCCAATCCCGGAGGGGTGCCGTCGCCGACCTTGGTGGTCTCAAGCTGGTCGAGGATCTTCACCGACGCGCCACGCACCCGCTCGGCGGTGGACTGCACGACCTCGACCGGCGTCTTGCCGGGAACGCTGGAAGCCCACGACGCGACGTAGGGAATCGTGTAGTCATCGGTTGCCAACCCGTGCGCGGCACCGACCATCAGCGCGACCGACTCGGCCTCCACCTCGGCGATGCCCCGGTGCATCACGGCATCGTCGTCGTCGGGACCGTGAAGCATCACATGCCCCAGCTCGTGAGCGAGCGTCTTGACCTGGGCAGCGGCGTCCATGTCCGTGCGCACCGAGACCTCGTGGCTCCCGTAGTCGGTCAGACCGTTGGCGCCACCGATCGCCTGCGCGTTGGAGACGAGCCGCAGCTCGAAGCCGCGGGCGGCGACCTGGGCCGCGAGACCGTCCCATAGCCCCTCGGGTGCCTGTCCTTGCAGGAGGGCGGGCCGCTGGGTTTCGGGGATCGGCTCGCCGTCGGTCTGGGAGATGTCGAAGACATAGGCGGGACGCAGGCCGACGAGCTTGGACCGGACGCTCTCGCCCCATCCGGGTCGTTCGCCGCGGCCGAGCCGTCGCCATGAGTCCTCGACCTCGGGAGTGGCTGAGGCGAATCGTGCCGTGACCGGGGCCAGAATCTGATAACCCGACTGGCCCTTCACCACGCTGCGGTCCATGCTCAGCCACTGCTTGAACCCGGCGACGTAGGTCGGCATCGGGTCCGGGACGCGGCCCTTCTGGAAGGCGGCGTAGTGCTGGACGTAGATCAGAAGCGTGTTGTTGAACAACCCACGGGAATTGCATCGGTTGTGTGATTCGGCGGGTTGG
>CALMKG010000010.1 GCA_937867175.1 uncultured Propionibacterium sp.
GGTGTTCAAAGACGTCCAGCGCGTTGACAACTCCGCTCATGGCGCGCCCGAACTCGCTGGCCGGGAGACTGGTGACTTCAGCAAGTCGGCTGGCCGCCGAACTACTCACTGCGGCGAGGCGGCGCATCATGGCAGCGTCTGTAGCGCCAGCTACCAAATTCGCCACCGACGGCGCATTCGTGGCCTTGACGGCCTCAATGAGTCCGCGGAGGACTCGTCGGTCCCGTTGAGCGAAGTAGGGCTGCGGGTCGTTGGGATTCTCCCGACCGATGAGGGCCTCGACTGCGGCCACCACGCCGTCATGCGAATGGATGTCGGCGAGCCAGTTCCACGATACTGAGTCGGCCGGCCGCGTGAAATCCCACCGGCCTACGCGGGCGTTGAGAGGTCCCGTGGCATGCCTATAGGCGTCCATCTGGTCGAGCAGGTTGCCCGTGACATCGATGGCCACGACAGAATGGCCGTCACGAAGCGCAGCGGCAATCCAAGGGACTATGAGCGAACTCGTCTTTCCCGACCCGGTGGGACCGACGACGGCCGCGTGTTGTGCCAGGTCGTCTGCGAGAAGCCCTAGTTGCTGCCGGTTTCCTTTCCTCGGGTCAATCCCGATGCCCAAGGCGAAAGGGCCAACGAGGGGCTTCAACTGGCTGGGGACTGCGACGCCTCTGTAGTCGTAGAAGTCGCCAGAGTTTGGCGGTGGCGGCGGATCTCCGGGCGCCAAGATGCCACTCCGAACCGCGCGCGAACCTCGGTTGGCTGCTGCGGACTCGATCCCGCCACTCATTGCCCGCGAGATGCCATTTGATGCATTGACGGTGCCTTTCGCCACCGACGAGAAGATCCGCCATCCACTGCTCACTAGTGCCCCCGGTACCTAGGGCGCTCGATCCCTGTGTCTCTCGTCCGAGCCCCTTCATTCCGAATCGGCTGCTCTCCGCGAGCCCCACGGTGATCGGCATCGAGTTTCCGGAACTGAGCAACCACCTCCGGGGACTCACTCGCTTCACTCTCAAGTTGACGGGTCACCCGATCCAGCGTGGTTTGGTCGCTCGCCCGTACATGAACAGGGAGGGTCCGGAGGCCGACATCCTGGGCAGCGGCGAAGCGATGACGTCCCTTGGTGACTACCAACCCCTTCCCGTCCACGAACTCAGCCTCAATCCGGTGGTTCCGTCCTGCGGGGGAATACATGTGATAGTAGGCATCGGCAACCTGGCGCTCTTCGACAGTCAGGGGGTTGCGGTGCATGGCCTGGAAGTCTGCGTCGGTGAATCCGGACGCGAGCCGCTGGTGGACCGAGGGGACCGCAGACACGTAGTTGGCCAATTGCTGTTGAGTTGCCTTGTCGGGCGGCGACAAGCGCTCGTCTAGCACGAGCGCGTTCGTGGGCACCGCGACGAATTGCGAGGGCCAGGTCATAGGAAACCCTCCCACCGGCGCAGGAGTCCACGTTTGCCGATTTTCTCCCGCGACTTGTCCTCGGTGGCCACTCCCTCATCCGTGCCGGTCGGCTCCTCTACGGGCGGTGCCGCAGAGGCGCCGGGCGAGAGCACTTCGCCCGACGCGACCGGTGGAGGTGAACTGGCGCGAACGCCGGCGAGGCGAGCCCGTGCCCCGTGCGCGTCAAGCCGAGTCCGCGTGCCTACGATCAAGGTCTTGTCGTCCCCCGTTTGGTCATCGAGTTTTGCCAAGAACGCCGACAACGAGTCCTCGGGAATTTCGACAACTTCCAACTTGTCCCACAGCGACGTGAAAAACGGCACAAAGGCTGTGCCCCCATCGTGGATGTTGAGAAGTTTGTACCGGAGTCCATCTGTGCTGAGGGCGAACCTATCCGTTCCGGCGTCCCTGTACTCAAGCCGAAGGTGTCGCTTCAATGCGCCGGAACTCGTGACGAATGCGGTTTCGTTCGCGTACTCACCCTTGTCCTCGGCAATGCGTACCGATGGTTCACCTACAAGGTCGCAGACGACTATTCCGTCGCCGACTTGTGCGAAAGCACCCGCCGACGGGCCAAGAACGGCCACCGCCAAGGTTGTGGAAAGGTCACTCGGGGCGAGGTTCATGCGACCCGCCTGCTCCTCGATCGCGGACAGAACAGCGCCGAAGACGTTCCGGAGGGCACTCTCGGCCTCGGACTTGGTCCGAACGGAAGCGACCAAGCCGTCGGCATGCGCGGCCACAACCTGACACGCTGTGAATGAACCCCAGGCCGACGTTCCCGTCTTGCTCCCTGCCCCGTCGGCAACGGCTGCGACAAGCCCCGTTCCGCCGCTCACAAGGGCATACGAATAGGCATCATCCGAGCCCCTGCCGACGGCAGTGTGGGAGTTCCCTGCGACCGACGCCGCAGCAACGGACCAAGTGAGTGGGCCACCAGCAGGATCGGCAACCATGACTTCGCAGTTAGCCGATCTACTGAACCGTGCCCCACCCCGGCGGCGGGAGCGGGATCTGTTCCCCCTGGCCTTGGTGGCTAGCGTCATCCGAGCCGAAGTTCCCCGAGCCCGAGACCGACGAGAGGGAGGCAGACAGCCACTGGAACATCTCGGCGAACGCGAGCCCATTCAGCTTGAGCGGCGGCCGCTCCTTACCCACCTTGTTGAGGGTGTCCCAGTTCACGCCCTCGCCTACCCCAACAGCGAACACGGTGACTCGCTTC
This sequence comes from uncultured Propionibacterium sp., assembly GCA_937867175.1. Classification (GTDB taxonomy): domain Bacteria; phylum Actinomycetota; class Actinomycetes; order Propionibacteriales; family Propionibacteriaceae; genus Brooklawnia. Next base: position 2,663 of record CALMKG010000010.1, read on the forward strand.
TCGGACTCGGCCTGGTTCAAACGCCTGACAGCCTCGTCGAAGCCCGTTGGGTTGGGGCCACCGTCAGTCAGCAGGAACCACCAAGGGCGGAAGTATTCCAAGTGCTCGGCCTTGAACTGAGCCTTCCGGGCCTCAAGCTCGTCGAGTGCGAGGTTGATCCCCCCCGCCATGTCCGTGCTGCCGCTGGCCACGAACTCGCTCGGCGTCAGGTTTTGCGCCTCTTGGAACGGGACTAGGACACGCGCCGACGACCCGAAGGTGATGACAGAGATCTCAGCCCGCTTCCGCGCCAGCGGGTCGTTCTGCACCGCTTCGATGAACGCCTTGTAGCCTTCAGCAAGAGCAGTGATGGGCGCCCCCGACATGGAGCTCGACACGTCCACCACGAGCGCGCAGGCGACTCGCGGGTCGCGGTTCTGTGTGTTGACTGGTACGTCGAGTTACAACTCTGACATCTGCGGGCCTCATCCTCTCACTTGCCGACGCCTCTTAGCCTACCGACGAGTTGCATCACGCCGCTGAGCGACTCCCAAAATTCCGGGGAGTGCCGACACTACGATGCTGTCCGTGAAACCTTTTCCGGTCTCCGCGCGATGCTTCGGGCAGTACTCATGGCGTCACTCTTGGCACGGAGTGTTTGCGCGTCACGCCGGAGTAGTTGCTACACGGACGAACCGCCAATGACCGTCTGCCTGCGTGACGCCAGCCACGTCTTCCCGCCGCACAACACGGCTTGTCCGTGGTGCGCCATCCTCTCGACACCCCCGGCGGCAACGACGAAGAGATCGGGAGCAAGGCAGACAGCGCTTCCACCTCCTCGCTCGGCGGCCACCGCCGCCAGTCCGCCGCGCGGACCTCACGCTCCGCCGCCCACAAGGCCAACCCCCACACGGGCGGCCGCTCAAGCAGCCCTGCCATCAACTGCGAACGCTGGTGTCCGTCGGCCACAGACTCAACGGCTCGGACCCAGGGGAAGTGCCGAGCAAGCCGCCATCGCAGCTACGACCGTTGCGATCGGGGGCCTCGTCATGGCGGTCGGTGTCGTCGGTGTTGACGGCCCGATCCTCGGGTTCTTGGCTGCCATCCCATTCGTCGCCGCAGCGTCTGCGTTGATTGAACTCTGGGGAGCTCACGACAGCCCTGGGCCGATCGCGGTTGGAGCCGTGGCGACGGTTCTCGGGTGTTGGTGGCTGTTGATTGATCAGACAAGGTCGGGGGACAACCCATCGTCACTCCCTGCTGTTCTGGCGGTTTGTGTCGCAGCCTTGACCACCCAGCTACTTGCAGCCCACGCATGGGCACGGTGGGGGTGACCCAAGATGGCGACATGTCAACGCGATCCGAGCCACGTCTATCCTCCGCACAACAAGACCTGCCCTTGGTGCGCGGTCGCCGCCGTACCTCCGGTGAGGGCGCAGCGTCCAGCACCACCGATCGTGCTCCTCCCCGCTCCAACCACATCGCCGCCCGTGGCACCGCCGCCTCCTCGCTCGGGAGTGGCTCCAGGCGTTGGAGGGCAGGCGCCGTCGCGACATGGGCCAAGCATCGGGTGGATTCCCTGGGCAACTGCGGCGGGTGGCTTCACGCTGGCGCTCTCAATGCTGATGGCGGAGGAAGTCAGAGCATCAGATTGGGGATTCTGGGCGTTCCCCGTACCAATCATCACCGGGCTTGCGTACGCCGTCGGAGCGCTGCTCCGTGGCATTGTGAGGTGGGTGCTGGAGAACGCGTAACCCGGGGTTACCCGCTCTCGGGCCATCGACGGGCAGGGAAATCGGCCTTCTCCACGAGGGTCACCGACCTCGCAGAGCCACGCCGCACTACGATGGTTGCTTGTGAGCAAGCTGCTACCCCACCTCCGCAAACCGACTGGCATGTCGGGGTCCCTCAGGGGCTATCGCGACACGGGGGCGAGATAGCGATGGCGATCTGCAAGCGCGACCCCAGCCACGTCTACCCTCCCCACAACAAGACCTGCCCGTGGTGCGCCATTGCTGCCACGCCTCCTGCGGCAGCAAAGCGCCCGTCACAGCAGACGGCACTCCCTCCCCCTGCGGTCGCTCCGCGTCCGGCACCGCCCGTCAACGTGGGTCGACCGGTTCCGACACCTGCGCGCCCAACTGCGACACCAGCGTCCGTACGGGTCTCACCCAGCGCTCAGAGAGCTGACAGAATCCCGTTGCGCGCCACGGTGTCGGACTTCATCGGGTTCGGGGTAGCGCTCGCCGTCCTCTGGGGGCTCACTCCCGTTGTAGCGTCGTTCGGGACGATCGCCTTCGGGGACCGGCTGAACGGCGCCGTCTTCATGAACGGTGAGACCGGAAGCACTTCCGGAGACGGCCCCTGGACTCTTTACGGAATGCTCTTCCGTGCAGTTGCCGGAGTATGGCTTGTCTGCCTCGCCGCTCGCCTGGTGATCGAGCGTAAGTCAAGTCGAGTTGAACCGTTCTTCGTCGGGGCGATCG
>CALMKG010000011.1 GCA_937867175.1 uncultured Propionibacterium sp.
GTGGCCACGCTGCTGCGGTCGAATTCGTCCCACTGTTCCAGGACTTTCTCGAAGCCACGTGCCAGGGAATACCCGAAATCTCCGTCGCCGACGACCGAATCCAAGTCGCAAAAGTACTTCTCATTGTCGATTGCGGTTTCGGCGATGGTGCGCACAACGTACTCGGTGATAGCCACAGGCTCCGACATCCGTCACTCCTTCGTGCTCCTGCCAACTGTTTCAAGCGTATCCACCCGTGCTGACAAAAAATGCTGAAGTGATCAAAGACTCAGTCAAGACATCGTGTGCAACTCGCGGAGGGCCTGCTCGAAGGCGCGATACAGATGTTCGTTGAACAACCAGAAACGGACTTCGATGACCTGTGGATGCTCGGCCATCGCCTTCGCGACGGTGGACACGGCGATGCGCGCGGCCTCATCGGCGGGATAGCCATAGACCCCTGCTGAGATGGCCGGAAAGGCAACGCGGGCGCAGCCGTTCTCGGCCGCCACTTCGATGCTTCGGCGGTAGGCGCTGGCCAGCAACTCAGGCTCGCCGTGGCGCCCGTCGCGGTAGATGGGGCCGACGGTGTGAATCACGTGCGCGGCGGGCAAGCGATAACCCTTGGTGATCTTGGCGTCACCCGTGCGGCAACCGTGCAGGGTCCGGCACTCGGCGAGGAGCTCGGGACCAGCCGCACGGTGGATCGCGCCGTCGACACCGCCGCCTCCGAGCAGGGACGTGTTGGCGGCATTGACGATCGCGTCGGCTTCGGCGTCGGTGGTGATGTCGCCCTTGTGCAGTGTGATCTGAGCGTTCATGTATCGACTCTAGGTGGATGCATTTGGCGGTGTTGGATGCCGGCTCGATCGGGCGGAGTGGGCATTGTCGTACTCGGTGTCCGAAAACTGTCAGTGGTCGCGGCAAGCATGAAGCTCCCACCGAAAAGGTGGGCACGAATCGTGAAGACGAAGTCAAGGACGTAGTACCCGGGGTGACTCCTCGACTTCCACGCATGATCCAGAACCAATGTGAGGAGAAGTCATCATGTCGCAGTTTCCCCCTAATCAGCCTCCGCAGCAGCCCTACTACCAGGGACAGCCGCCCTATCCTCCCCAGCAGCCCTATCTGCCGCCGGTCAAACCCAAGAAGCCCTTCTACAAGCGAGTGTGGTTCGTCATTCTCGCCGGCTTAGCCTCGATCTTTCATTGGTGGTCTGATGATGGTCGGACCGTGGGTTGTCCGCTGGTCTGTTGTTGATTGTGGCATGTGGGTGTGATGGATCGCCGCGTGTCGTTCGCGGTGGGCGGGCTGTCCAGACCGGGGGTTTCTGGGTGGTGGGTGGTCAAGGGCTGGTTGTGGCGGGTCAGCCGGCTGGGGCGGGCAGTGCACGGAGCGCTGTGGCCGCTGAGATGATCACCGAGGCCCATGCGTGTCGGGCTGAGATGTGAAGGACTGTGTGGCGGGCGTGTCGGGCGAGGACTGCTGGGGTTTGGAAGAGGCGTAGTCGTAGGCGTTTGGGTTCCCATCGGCGGGCTTGGTGGTCGGGTAGTGCGAGGAGTCCGGTCCAGGCGAGGAGTTCGGCGGCAATCGCGACGAGTTGACACCAGATCCGGTTTTGTCCGAACCCGTGCAGGGGCAGGTTGGTCAGGCCGGTGTCTTTCGCGTTGCGGATGCGGTCTTCGCAGCGGGCTCTGCGGCGGTGGCGTAGTTCCAGATCGGCGAGTTGACCGTGGCTGGTGTTGGTGGCGAACGCGGTCAGCCGGTAGCCGTCGACGTCATCGAATCGGAGTTGGGCTCCGGGGTGGGGGCGCTCACGGCGCACGATGACCCGCATCCCGGCAGGCCAACCCGACAGATCCATGATGCCGGTGAACTCGGCCACGTCCGCGCCGGCGCGGATACCGCCCGCACTGTCGTAGGCCGGTGTCCATACGTGGTCGGGGATCAGCTGGTAGAGGCTGGCGGTGTCCATCGGGAGGGTGAACCCGACCGAGTACGACACGCGGCGGCGTACCAACGTTTCTACCGTCTGATGGGTGGCGCCGGCCCCGTCGATACGGATCAGGACTTTGCGGCCCGGGCGCGGGCCGAGGCCGGCCTGGTCCAGTGCGGCAGCGATCACCTGCTGGTGATCGCTGGCGGTGTTCGATCCCGCGTTACCGGGCCGCAGCATGATCACCAACGGCTCGCCGGTGCCGCTGCTGCCGTGGTCGGCGAATGCGCATAACGGGTGGAACCCGTAGCCTTTCTTGAACGTCGGCGCGGCGTGTTCCTTGTCCGAGTGCGCGGTGACCAGCGTGGCGTCCAGGTCGATGATCAACGGATGAGCGGGGTTGATACCCGCAGTCGGGGCGTTGTCTCCAGCCAGTCCCCACGCCCGCAGCCGGGTGGTCTTCCGCGCCATGGCGATCGCTTTCACCACCGTGTCGGGATCGGCACCCAGCACTGTGATCAGCCGCGATACCGTCGCATCCGAGGCGACCGGCCCGAACAGCCCGGGCTCGGCCCGGATCACCGCGAGATCGGAAAGGCAGTCCCCACCGACCGCTAAACTGATCGCCAGATCAGTGATGATCTTGCCCGGATCATGGTGTGACAACGGTTTACGCCACGGCGACAATGCCGCCGACAGTTCCCGGTCCAAACCCGTCACCCGGATCGTTTCAGCCAGCAACACCGCGCCGGCCTGACCGGCCGCCGGCACTGATGCGGTATCAATCCGAACACAGGGATACAACCCGATAGACTTCACCTTGAAGGTGCTCCTTGATCTTGCAGAACAGCGACTCTTGACAAGCCCTATTCTCCCAAGCCAGGAGCATCTTCACCTAATCCCGCAACCAGCCCTCAAACCCCCAACGACGAAATCTCGAGGCTA
>CALMKG010000012.1 GCA_937867175.1 uncultured Propionibacterium sp.
GGCTTGAGCCCCGATGCCGCGGCACCCGCGGCGGTCCCCATGATCGCCGATTCGCTCAGCGGGGTGTCGAGGATCCGGTCTGGGAACTGCTTCTTCAGTCCCTTCGTCACACCGAGGACGCCGCCCCAGGCGTCGTCCTCGCCGGTCGCTGAACCCTCGCCGCCGGCGACGTCCTCACCGAAGAGCACGACGGTGGGGTCGGCGGCCATCTCCTGCTGGATCGCCTCGTTGATCGCCTTCTGGTACGTGATTGTGCGGGTCATGACTGTGTCTCCTTCCTCAGTACGAGACGTAGACGTCTTCGAGGGCGGACTCGGGGGCCGGGAACGGGGCGGCCTGTGCCTGGGCGACGGCCCGGTCGATGAGTTCGGCGACCTCGGCGTCGATGGCGTCGAGTTGCTCATCGGTCGCCACGCCCGCCCGAGTGACGCGGGCGCGGAAATTCTTCAGCGGGTCACGGTGTTCGCGGGCGTCCGCCACCTCATTCGGGGCGCGGTACTTCTGCTGGTCACCGATGAAGTGACCGAAGTAGCGGATCGTCTTGCACTCGATCAGCGACGGGCCGCCACCGGCGCGTGCCCGGCCGACGGCCTCGGCCGCAGCCTCGCGAACCGCGAAATAGTCCTGGCCGTCGACGACCACGCCAGGCAGCCCGAAGCCGTCGGCACGCTTGGCGACGTCGATGCCGGACTGATGGAAGCTGCTGGCCGTCGACTCGGCGTAGCCATTGTTCTCGACCACGAAGACGACCGGCAGGTTCATGGCGGCGGCGAAGTTGAGGCTCTCCAAGAAGGTGCCCTGGTTCGAGCCGCCGTCACCGGTGAACGAGACGCCGACCTGGTCGGTGCCACGCACCTTGGCCGACAGGCCGACCCCGCAGACCAGCGGCGGGCCACCGCCCACAATGCCGTTGGCGCCCAACATGCCGGTGGACAGGTCGGCGATGTGCATCGATCCGCCCTTGCCCTTGCAGGTGCCGGTGGCCTTGCCGTACAGCTCGGCCATCATGGCCACCACGTCGCAGCCCTTCGCGATGGCGTGCCCATGGCCGCGGTGGGTGCTGGCGATGTAGTCGGCGGGGGTCAGGACGTCGCAAACCCCGGTCGCCACCGCCTCCTCGCCGGCATACAGGTGAACAAAGCCGGGCATCTGCCCGGTCTGGAATTCCTTGTAGACGCGCTCCTCGAAGTCACGGATCGTTCGCATGGTCCGATACGCCTGGAGCAGTTCTGCTGCGGGAATCGTCCCGCTCGCGGTGCCGGTCATCAGCTACTCCGTTCGTCGCTGCGGTACCGCGACGATGCAGCACCGCCTGTCGTGCAACGTTAGGTGCTGGCGCGTTGCAGTCGCGTTGCACCCAGGACTCGCCCGACGTCGATACGCCACGGCCCTTCGGTCAGCGTCACGGTGGCCGGTTCACCGCGGTAGCGTTCGATCTCGCGTTCGCCGTCCACCGAGATGGTGCCCGCGACGTCGAGCAGGGAGACGGTCTGGCCAAGGGCGACAGGGGTCACCTCGGCGACCGGGATGTCCACCACCAGTCCGGGTGCGATCGGGACCCGCGACAACGGCCCATCACCGATCACCACCTTGGCGCCGTGGTCGCTGCCGCGCGGCAGGTCGATGACCGAAGCCGCGATCGAACTCAGCCCGATGGCACAGGGGTCGGCGAAGCAAACCACCACCTCATGGATGTGGTCTGGGCGCCAGATGGCTCGTGCGCCCGCAAACGTGTCGGAGATGACACCGACATCGACCAGCGCAGCTTCGGTGCGTCCAGCGCAGGTCACCTCAAGGGCCTTCTCCCGGACGCAGCCCTGCTCGCGGCTCACCTGACCGGTGGCCACCAGCCCGGCCGCGATGCCGGCGACGGTTGCCTCCGTCCAGACCGGATAGATGTTGTTGGTGCCGGTCGACAGGGGCAGGACCGGGATCTCGTCCACCCGCCCGTGAACCAGGCGCTGGGTGCCGTCACCCCCGAGGACGCACACGGCGTCCACCCCGGCCTCGACCATCGCGGCCAACGCTGCGATGGTGTCGCGCGCGTGATAGGTGGTGGGCAGGTCGAGCCAGGTCAGGCTCGGCAACGGAGCGGTCAATCCCTGCACGACAAGAGATCGCGCGATCCGGTCGATGGCGCGGGAAACGGTGAGGTCGGCCGGCATCATGAGCACCTCGTCCACCCCGGTGGCGCCCAGCCCCGACAGCAGCCGCACGGTCATGGCGCCCTTCTCGGAGTTGTCGACGACAGTGGCGGCCGAGATCAGGCGGCGGATGTCGTGCCCGGAGGCCGGATTGACGATGATCCCAACTCGTGTCATGGTGCATCCTCCCGACGATCATCACAGCCTGCCCGCGGCGGGGTTGCAGGGACATCGCACGGGTCAGGCGTACCTGCGGAGCAGCCGGCAGCGCCTGGCCTCCAACTGCTCGCGGGCGGCGTCCAAGGCGCCGAGTTCACCCAGCCGACGCTCAATGGCGGCCAGGTCACCCCTGCCCGAACGCGAGTTGCACCAGGACTCCAGTGCCTGGCCGCCACGGCCCATCGCCACCGCGCGCACGCTCTGGCGCAACTCGCTGCGGATCATCTCGATCTCCAGCGCTTCGGAACGGGGCAGCAGGTCATCGGGGTACGCGGCGACCGCCGCCGCATCACCGTTCGCGGCCAGGTTCCGGACCAGACCCACGTCGGTGCTGACGTCGTCGGCCAGCCGATACGGCTGACCCACGATCAGGCCCGGCAACTGGCGTCGGATGCGGTGGATCTCGGCCCTCACCGTGGCCGCCTTGCCGTCGTCGCCGAACAGCCGGTAGGCGATCTCGTCACCGTTGAGCCCCTCGGGATGCTCGACGAGCAGCGCAACGATGTCGGCACGCCTGGTGGTCAGCGGCACACCGAACGCCGTCGGCTGCCCGGGGCCCAGCAACCGTACGTCGGCAGCCGGGGTCGGGAGCAGGCCGGGTGTGCTCGACCGGCGTTCGAGCAACAGTTCTGCGAGCCGGGCGCCGGCGCGGGCGGCAGCCAACGCGATCGACCGGCCGTCGCGAGCCGGGGAGGTGAGATCGATGCACGCCAGCACCCTCCCAGTCGACGGGTCACGAACCACGTCTGCCGCACACAGCCAAGGCTGATGCGCGAAGACCAGGTGCTCGGGACCGTTGATGATGGTCGCGCGTTCGTCGTGCAGTGCGGTGCCGATCGCGTTCGTGCCGACATCGAACTCGTCCCAATGTGCACCCTCGGTGATGCCGATGCGGTCCAGCGGGCCGCGCAGCACCGGCGAACCGGCCAGCCACAAGATGACCCCGGAGGCGTCCGAGATCACCACGAGGTGGTCATCGGCCCAACCGTCGCCCGCCAGCACGCCCAGGAGTTCGGCCACGTGGGGCGCCAGAGGGTGCCGGCTGCGGATCTGCTCGAACTGCGCACCACTTTGGATCACCGGATCGGAGCGGTCCTCGGGGACGACCCCGGCGGCGAGCGCACGCTGCCAAGAGGCCGCGACCTCGGCACGCGGGCCGCGGCGGGAGGTTCGGCTCACTACGGTCATCGTCGAATCCGCATCCCTGTGGGTAGCGACATT
>CALMKG010000013.1 GCA_937867175.1 uncultured Propionibacterium sp.
CCACTGTGGTCTCCAAGGCTGTCGCCAGCAGCTGTAACCCCGCCGAGGGCTGACGCCCAACGAAAGACTGGGGCCCGTTCCCACCGCGCAAGCGGTGGGAACGGGCCCTTTCCATGTGCTCCAGAATCAGCCGCTCGGTCCCTCGAGAAGGCGTTTCCGTTTCATCAGCCTTCTTCTGCCATGGGATCCGGCGGCGGATCGATCGTGTAGGTGGGGCCCGGCTTCGGGGGTATGGGCACGACGATGGCCGGACAACCCGCAGCGACGTGGTGAAGCACAGTGTCCGAAACGGCACTGGGGCCGCCGAGGGCCACGACGGCACCTGGTTCGAGGCGGTTCACCTCAGCACACACCTCGGCGCTCACCGAGTCCCGCGTGACCAGCAGGATGGGCGCCGAGTTCGCCGCGGCCAACGGTGCTCCCGACAAGGCGTCCGGGTATGACGTCCCAGTGGCGATGTAGACCACTTCTGCGGACGAGAACGTCCCGGCCGAGATGGCGGCAGAGGTCGCATAACGGTCGTCGCCTGCGAGACGGGAGACATTGCCGTAGTCCAGCGCTTCAGTCGCCACAGCTTCCGCGACCGCCGCGGTTCCACCGAGCACGATGATCTGCTCCGGCAGCAGGGCCTCCAACTGCTCGGCGGCTTCGTCCGAGAGTGCCTCGGTCTTGGTGAGCAGCACCGGCCCGTTGGTGAACCCGGCTGCCGCCGCGCCCGCCAGTGCGTCCGGGTAATCCGAACCGGACGCCAAGTAGGCCACGGGAACACCTGGCTCGAACGCCCACTCCGCGATGAGGGCCGCGGTCTCGTAACGGTTCTCCCCGCCCAGGCGTTCCACGGCCTTGCCGTACTCCAGGGCCTCCTCGGCCACCTCAGCCGAAACGGCGGTCTCGCCGCCCAGGATCACGATCAGAGAGGGATCCAATCGCGCGAGCTCGGCCGTGACCACATCCGGGATCGAGGTCGCCGTCACGAGGAGCACCGGCGCACTCAGGGTGCCGCCCGCGGCTCCTCCGGCGAGGGCATCTGGGAAGTCCTCCCCACTACCGAGGAACACGGTGTCCGCCCCGTCCGGAAATGCCTCCTGTGAGATCAGGACCGAGGACTCGTACCGATCTGACCCGCCGATCCGATCTGGCGACGCCACGGAGGTGGACATCGCCGCAGTCACTCCGATCAACCCCGCACTCAACACGGATGTGGGGATTGCGTGCTTCCAGTTCATGATGTCCGCTTCACTTCCCTTCCGGAGGGTAGCTGCTTCCGCGGTGGCGGCTGCGGCAGCCACCAGCCCGCGGACAAGTGCCAAAGCCGCCAGATCCCGCTGTCCATCCCGCGAACCGCCTTGGTGTGTCCATGGCACCATGATGCACCCGCAGACGTGAGCCGCACCACAGGTTCCTGTATGGGCGAGTGAGGCAATTCACCGGTGGCGTCTCACACAGCCTGGAAACTGCACGTTCGGGTCGACATCCCAACGGAAGCCGGTGTTATCCCGAGTTCGGAATAGCACCGGTTATTCCGACGTCACGGTCATGCCGAGTCTCGAGGTGTCGTTCCTGGTGGGGAACGTGGCGGGCCGGCAAACTTCGGCACAATCACAGGGACTGGAGCCGCAGAGTGTGGGCCGTGACGTGCTTGCCTCCGAGCTCGGGGCAGCTGGTCACGGCACGGCCCACGTGGGTGGAGAGTCGTTGCTGTACCGCGCCCGGTGACAGTGAGCGGCCTTGCGGGTTGGGGAAGAGCGCCTCACCAGGACGGTCCATGCGTTCTTGCAGGTCCGCCCAACGGCCAGTCCAGAAGCCCTGTAGCATCGGGTTCGAGAGCCTCCCGGCGGCCCCGTCTGTCTGGGCACTCAATCATGTGGTCACGGCAACAAGCCGAAAGGACGTGGATGTGGCAGGGGTGAAACAACTCCTCGTCCAAGGGGCGTTACCGGTAGTCCGCCCCCTGAATCGGATGGTGGTGCGGCGCCGCTACCGGCGGGCTGCCAGCTCTGGGTTCTCCACTGCCCCGTTTCCTCCGCACCAGGGCCCCGTCCTACTGTGCGCCCCCCATGTTGATGACGAGTCCATCGCAGCTGGCGGGCTGTTGCTGGCGTGGCACAGACAGGGCGTCCCAGTGGACCTCGCCTACCTCACCGACAGCAGCGCGGGAGGGAAGGGTGAGAGTGCGGCCGAACGCGCCTCCATCCGCCGAGCTGAAGCCGAGGAGCTCGCCCGGCGCACAGGCGTCCGGTCGCTCCACGTCCTCCCCGGTGTCAATGAGAACCTGCTGGCGACTGCCGCGGAAGTTACCTCTGAGCTGGCGGAGATCCTCGAACGGGGAGGCCACCAGGTCGTCGTCACTGTGGGACCCCTCGACGCCCACCACGAGCACCGCGAGTGCGCTGCGATCGTGCGGGATGCCCTCGTACGAGTGGGTTTTCCCGGCCCCGTCTACGTCGGCGAGAACTCAAACTTGCTTCCCCTGCCTCTCGTCACGCACCACCACGCCCTCACCGAGAGCGAGGCAGCTGATCGCGCCGGCCTCTTCGACATCTTCCGTT
>CALMKG010000014.1 GCA_937867175.1 uncultured Propionibacterium sp.
ATGTCGCCGGCCTTGGCCTCTCGAAGTGCCTTCCGCAGGAGGTGTGCGACCGGACCGTCGTGGGGCGTGCGCTGGAAGACGACGTTCGGGTCGAAATAGCGCCCCGTCTCGGCGATCTTCTGCTGGTCGCGTTCATGGTCCTCCAGGAGCAGTCGCTCCCGCTGAAGCGTTCGCGTAAGCAGCTCCGACTCCTCCGCAGGAGGCAGGAACGCGCGTGCCGTCGAAGATAGGGCGAGGCGTTCGCGTTCGATGTCGTCGGCGACGTGTGACCGTACGACCAGGCTGGCTTGGACGAGCAGCTTGGTGGCTTCGCTGAACGCGTCGATGTCGATATCGCTGACCACCGCTAGCTCCTGCACAGACACGGGCCGGTCTAGGGCACGCAGCATGCTAAGGATGGTCTTGGAGTCAGGGCTGAGGCCGCCGACGACGTTGCCGACGCAGTACTTCAACAGGTCGTCTTGATGGTGAAGTACGTCGGCCAGTGGGCGCCCGTCGAGTACGGAAAGGACGCACCAGCGGATCGCCAGGGGCGAGTAGCGAAGAAGACAGAGGGTCTCGGCAAGCTTCGTGTCGGACATTCCCGCGAGATCCGATCCCCGGTGTTCCGCGAAGGTCCTAAAGAGTTGTGCGGCACTGTGCGATTCGAGCGGCCCGACCGCTACCCGTCGCTCGAGGCTGCCTACTCCACGGCGGCTCGTGAAGAGAATCGTCGCCTCGGGAAGCGAGTCGGCGAACGCGACGACGTCGTCACCGAGCGTCGTCTCCATGTTGTCGACGACAATGAGCGCCCGCGACGCACCGAACAAAGCCGCTAGGTCGGATGCGTCGCCTTCGAATTCCGGGTCCAGGAAGTGCCCTAAGTCGCCGGCGGCGCTCACGAGATCTCGGACCGAGTTGGACAGCGACTGGATGCCTCTCGCCGTCAGCGCCTCGTTCTTGAGGGTGGTCCACAGCACGTACTCGAATTGCGACTCGGGGTCGTCGACGAGCCGGTAGGCGATCTCGACCGCCAGTGCAGTCTTTCCGACGCCACCCTCTCCGATCAAAGTGATGATGCGTTCGCGGGGTGACTTCAGCAGTCGGACGACCTCTTGGATCTGGGACTCGCGGCCCAGCAGCCCTGTTTCGTCGAAGTCCGGAGCCGGGAGGTTGTGGAGAACGGAGTCAGGAAGTTCCGCCCCGGTCCGGCGCCTGGGCTGCCAATCCGGTCGCTCGGCCAGACGTTCGGCCGCGGCAGCAGCGCGGGGCGTCAGACCGGACAGGAAGCCGCCAACGAACTCGGAAGCCTGTTCGAGATCTCCTGGCTGAAGAGGGCGACCCTTCATGATGCGATTGCGGGCCGGAAGAAACATCTCGAAGTCTACGAAGTTCCCCTCGAGCAGCACCGCCAACTCCGTGGGCAGGTCGGCGATGTGCCGCAGCAGCACGTCGTAGGCCTCCTGAGGAAGGAGGAACGAAGCCAGTGAGCGCCCGTCCGTGACGTCGGAACCCTCCTGCCGTGCCAGCACCTTGCCATGATCCGGTCCCAGGACCGCTTCTGTTGGCAGCTGCCCGAGGAGAAGACGCTCGATGGACTGCCGGAGATCCTCCTCCAGATTGTCGATGAGGTACTCGGCGCGCTCCCGCGATGAGATCGCAGACTCCCTGCCCAGCGGGTTGTGAGGAGTCGTGTCTAGAGATGCGCTCGGCAACACGGTCGGTTTACGGGACGCGACGCCGACAAGGGCTCTCGCGGAGCCCTTCGCCCCCTCCAACCGGCTGAACTCCACCCCGTCGAACCCCGCTCGTACGACTCCCGCGGTCTCGACAATGTGCTTGGCCATGAGCACGGCCAACAGCGCACCTTGCTGCCGGAACCGGTAACCGGTGACCTTGTCAGGGAGCTCGGCTCGACTTCGATCCGCAGCAAGCATGGTGGCGAAGTCTTCGCCCGCCTTCCCTGCCGGAAGGTCAATCGACACAGTCTTCCCGCCGACACGCATCTCCCTTGGGCGACGCGGCAACTTCGGACGCGAATCGGTTCCCTTGAGGTTCCAGTAGATCTGACCGACGAGCCGGACACTCACCTCGCTCAGCGGCTTGGACTTGTTCAGCGCCTTTCGCGCCGCGGGAACAGGGGCTGTCGCCACGAGCGCCGCGTACACGCGGTCAGCGAGCTCTTCACGGTCCTCAACATCGCCGAGCAGACCGGCGAGGGCCTCGGCAGCGAATGCCGGCATAGAGATGTCTTGCAGTCGGTCGTCCTCAAGGCTCTCGCTCTCGCTGAGACCGTAGCCCTTGGCCAACTGGTCCAGGAAAGCCGCGACCACCACCACAGGGATGGCGCCTGATGGGTCCTGTCCGAGCACCTCATCGAGTGCACGCACAAGGTCGGGACCGATAGCGATCGTGTCGTCGGGCATGTCTCCGATCGTGCCAGCCGAACCACCTTCGGACAGCGGAAAACGCGCTCAACCGATGCCGACGGCTGCCGCGTATTGCCAGGTCGGCATCGGTCGGCATCGGTCGGCATTTCCCCGCTGGATGCCGACCGATGCCGACGTCGACAGTTGGTCCAACCCGCCACTCAGCGGGGCAACCACCGGAGAGGAACCCGATCATGAAGAAGACCGCCAACATCAACTTCCGAGCCGCGGCCCGCCGCCCGAGCAACGCGAAGACGCGCAGCCATCGCCTGCCCATCTGCGCCGAGACCGGACTCGTCCGATACCGCGACCGCCACCAAGCCCGCGACGGCGCCAAGGTGCTCGCGACCACCGGGACCCGCGCCAGCACCTTCGCGTGCCACACATGCCGCGGATTCCACACCGACGTCTCGGAAGCGACCCGGCCGGCTCCCATGGGCCCAGCGGCCGCTCCGGTCGAGTACTTCCAGACGACGATCCCGTCGCGCAAGCGGCGCTACTTCCTGATCGATCTGGAGAACCCGACGCGAGGCGCGAAAGCAACGTCGGAGCAGGTGGCGAAGTTGTGGGCTCTCCTCAAGGAGCAGGCCCCAGGCGTCGCGCCCCACGACCACGTCGTCGTCGGCACGAGCCGAACCGTCGCTGGCCGATACCGCCCCGTGGTCAACGGGGGGAACGTGAAGTGGGTCGTCGGCGCCAACGCCAGGGATGGGGCCGACCGCGCCCTGCTCGCAGCCATCGACCTGAACAGTGTCGCGCGGCGATACGACGAGCTCGTCATCTTCTCCGGTGACAACGCCTTCACCCCGTTGGCAGTCAGCGCCAAGCGGCTCGGCCTGAGCGTCCATGTCATCACGGCCGAGCACCCCAACGGGCGTTCCATGCTCTCCAGCGCACTCTCCGACGCAGCCGACATCCACACCGTCATCAGGCTGCGCGGCAAATCCCAGCGACGGCAGGCCGTCTCGGCCGCCCGAGCGATGTCCGCCACCTGGCGTCACGAGAACCAGCTCGCCGCCTGAAGCAGAACGGAGAACAAGATGAACTTACTGAGCAAGGTGTTCGGGTCCGGTGGCCGTGACGGCGGTGACGCCGACACATTCATATGCGACTCCTGCGGGGACCAAGTCGACAGCGCCACAGTCGACAACATCTGGGATCTCTGCAACGACTGCTACGAGAACGGAGACAGTGCGACGAAGTACTGCTGCGGCATGATCTACGAAGAGGGCGAGACGACCTGCATGAGTTGCGGCGATCCGTTGTGAGCCGACAGTCGCTCCACCAGATTGTGTCGGAGCCCGCGACTAGCTTGCGGCCCGTGAAGATCTCCTTGCGCATCGCAGTGGCCCTCGCGGCGACCATGCTCCCGCTCACCGCCTGCTCGGCGGCCGACGACCCCGACAACCCCGGATCCACGCCGGCCTCGACGCCGGACGAGACCGCGCCGCCGAGCGAGGAGACCCAAGAGCCTGAGGACGCCACGGTCGAGCCGCTGCCCTTCAACGCCTCTGGCCTCCTAGGTGGGACCGCACGGCCACGCTTCAACGACGGAGAATCCGGCGAGGTCTCCGTCGTCCAGGTCGGCCCGCTCGACACCGACCAGGGGATCCTGCTGTTCGCATTCCGGAACAACACGACCGAGGGCATCTCGCACGTCGACTGGACCGCGACCGCTCGCAGCGGTGGTTCCATCGTCGGGACCGGATCGAGCCAAGGCACCATCCCCGCCCAAGTCGCCCCCGGCGAGGTCGGACTGGCCTACATCTTCTTCGAGAACGCTGGCGCGCTCCCCGGCAACGCCGAGTACGAGTTCTCTGTCGAGACCAGCCCCGTCGACACAACCTCCTACAACACCGCGCCCCTCACGGTCACCGAAGTGAACATCGTCGGCCAGGCGATCGTCGGGTCCGCCACTAACCAGACCGGCGCCTCGACTGAAGGCCCGTACAGCGTCGCGATGTACTGCTTCGAAGGCAACGACCTCGCGTGGTACACCAGCTCGTTCACCGAGCAGGACGGCCCAATCGAAGACGGCGGCACCGCCACCTTCACCGTCGACCTCTATGGCGACACGTGCGCGAAGTACGTCATCGGCGTCGATGGCTACTTCTTCTGAGAGTCCGAACCGATTGGGCGGATTCCCAGAACCACCGCGCCACATCCGGGTAGCGTCAAGCGCTGCACCAAGTCGCGAGGGGGAAGCAGGAGTGGGGCGAGTTGACTCTCGTCGCCGAAAGCGCGACCTGGTGCGCGACGAGCTGCGCTACAAGCACAAGACCGTCCGGGTGCTCCGACGCCGTCAGGCCAGCGCGCGGACCAAGTGGGAGGACCGCGGCTGGAAGGTCGAGGAGCAGCGCGACCGCCGGTTCCGGACCGAGTTGGCGTTCAAGCGCCCGCAGCAGAAGCCGCGCTGGGGCTTGCGGATCGGAATCTCGCTCTTGGCGCTGGCCGTCGTTGCCGGCCTCGTCATCGGGGGCCCGAGTCTTCTCCCGCAGCATGAACCGACCGCCGCAGAACGGGCGCAGGCCGACGCTGCGGTCGCGCTCCGCGTCCTCCGCGGCGGCGACCTACCTGCCCTCGAATCGCACCTGGCGGCCCATCGAGGCAACCGCGACTTCGCCTACTACTTCGCCTCCCAGGCGACCCCTCGCGACCTCGGAGACGCGCTGTCCACCGTCGCGGGCACAGGTGCCGCACAACTAGACGAGGCTGTCGACGCCCACGAGTACGCCATCACCCTCACTGACCTGGCCGGCGTGCTCGCACTGGCCACCCACGGCACCGGCGCCCGCGCGCTGCCAACGGAATGGACCGACAACTTCGCGACAGCAACGACGACACCGGAGGTCCTCTACGGATCAGCCGAGGAGAACGCCGATGCTGATGCTCAACAGCGGACGGACCAAGACCTCGCCAACAAGCAGAACCTCTTGCTCCTGCTCTCGCGGGGATACTGGTCCACCGAATTCGTCGAGGCAATCACCACCGCGTACTGGGAGTTCGACCGCCAGGAGGGCGACGACGCCTGGCCGGGCGTTGCGAGCGACGAAGCGAAGTACGCACCTGCGCCGACCGGCACCTACCTGACCGACGGCATCCTCGCGCTTACAGCGGCCCTGACCGCTAATCCGGAAGCCAGCGCGTGGGCCTTCACCGCCTTCCAGCCGGGCACAGAGACGCTCACGTACGACGACGACGAACACGCCATCGGCAAGTTCACGCACTACCTCTTCTTCGAGCACGAGTTTCCGGGCGGCTCCGACGACGGCAGCGTCGGGATGACCGCGTCACTCACCGCCCTGTCGTCGGCCATCGACGCAACAGCCGACCCCTCCGACGAGTCGGACGCGCCAGCCGGAAGCCCGCTGTCCGACTCACGAGTGCTCGAGGGACTAGCGAACAGCCTGCAGGACCAGAGCGAATGTTCCTGGAACCCGCTCGACTACGGACATTGCGTGGTGGAAGCGCTCGGTGTGGCGTTCGACTGGGTCCAGCGCTGGGGTCACTCGGTGCTCGACATCCTCTCGCTCGCCACGTTCATCCCACCGCCGTTCGACGTCATCGGCATCGGGGCAGCAGCCACCAACGCGACGTGGTACGCGATCGAGGGCGACTACACGAACGCCGGATTGTCGCTGGCCGTCGCGGTTCCTGGCCTTGTGTTTACCAAGCTCGTGAAGAGTTCCAAGGTCGCCACGAGCGCCAGTGGGGCTGCGGCGGCTGAGAAGGCCGCAGCTGAGGCCGACGAGATCGCCCGGGTCGCGAACGAGATTCGGACTGCGGTCGGGGCGGAAAGCAGGATCTCCCGGATGGTGACGGCCGATGACCTGCTGCGCCGACCGAATCTTTGGGCGACGACCAAGGCCGAGATCCGAGACGCGGCGCCAAAGACCGCGGACGGCGACTTCATCGACCCCAACACCGGGCAGATCGTCCCGAGCACCGTCGCTCAGTACGGCCACAAACCGGGATATGAGTGGCGATGCATCAAAGCGAAGGCACTGAGTCAAGGCTGGACCGTTCAGGCGCTGATCGACTACTTCAACGACCCGGCCATCTACCAGATGGAAGATCCCGTCTCGAACCAAAGCCACCTCTACGAAGCCGACGTGTGCGCAATCTAGAGCAATGACAACGGTTGAGCCCTCCCCGATGCATGCCGCCGTCATGGCCGACGACGTGGCCGCCCTCAAGGACCTTCTGACGCGCGGCGAAGCTCCAGACGCCCGCGACCACCTGGGGTTCACGCCGCTTCATCTGGCGGCCCAGCAGTGGTCAGTCCCCGCAGCGGAGGCGCTACTCGACGCGGGTGCGACGGTGGACGCCGAGAACTCATTCGGCAACACACCCTTGTTTGTCGCTGTGTTCAACTCGAACGGACGAGGCGAGCTTATTGACCTCCTGCGGTCCCACGGCGCTGATCCCTTTCATGCGAACAAGAGTGGTCAGACGCCGGTCAGACTCGCGCGGCTCATCGCCAACTACGACGTCGCGCAGTGGTTCAAGGATCTGCGGGAGTAGCTCCACGGTTCCGTCAGAGACACGGAACCTCAAGTTCGGCACCCGCGTCGGCGGCGATCACGTAAGACTCCGCCTTGGTTTTGCGTCGGGCGACGACTAGAACAGCGCCATCTGCGCCTCGTCGACCGAGGCCAGAGCGCGGGCGATCCGTTCATCGTCCCAACCGTCGATGACGGCGG
>CALMKG010000015.1 GCA_937867175.1 uncultured Propionibacterium sp.
GGCCGGATGGTTGGTGTTCACCCGCCGGGACGTCACGGCCTGACGGCGAGCCCACCGTCAAGCAGTACCTCGTCCAGCTGCGAACTCGAGTCGGATCGGGTCGGCGAATAGACCCAGCCGACACTCACCGACCGCGTCGCGCCCACCATCGCGGCTGGGTCGGGTGACTTCGATCGAGATCACTCGTGGATCGGACTGGACCCACATTTCGGCGGCGAAGCTCTCGAACTGCAGCGGGTCCGCGGTGAAGTGCTCGCGAGGCCTCGAATACCTGCCTCGGGAGATCATTGCCCCCTGCGTGGCTGATCTGGGCCAGCAGGAGGAGCCGCCCGCCCCATCCAACTGCTGGGGATGGAGGGGTGAAAGCAGGATGAAATTCGCTCTCTGCCACGGGGTCGTCTCCGCCCCTGCTGCTTGACTCCTTCAAGAAGTTGCCCCCAAAGGGAGGAAACGTTGTGAAGGCAAGTCGTAGCAAGGAGTCAGCGCAGAAGCGCCCGCGCCAGCTGACTGCAACCCTCCTTCTGGGGATGCTTTTCCTGTCCATGGGAGCGCAGGCATCCGCTCAGACGACTCCCACGCCGACACCGACGCCTTCGTCCACGGCCGCCACTGCCGAACCATTGCCGGCCGAGTTCTCTGCGGTGACGGACGCCACGCAGTCCCCCGAGTCGTCGGCGTCGGTGGCGGCTGATCCGTCCGCGACCACGTCCACGTCTCCGACCACGTCCACGTCTCCGACGACGACCACGTCCGCGACGACGACCACGTCGGCGGCAACGACCACGACCACCGCGCAGGCAGCCCCGGCGGGCATCTCCGCGATGGCGGCGGCGGCCACGTACACCTGCAGCCCCAACGACCTCTACCTGTTGACCTCGTACTCCAGCACGGGGGCACCGGCCATCCTCAAGTACTCGGGGGGCGTGCTTACGACCGAGGTGTCCAGCCTCGGGTCTCTGCCGACCACACAGCCGGATGCCCTCGCAGTCTCTTCGTCCGGGTACGCCTACTTCATGGCGACAGTGCCCGCCACGGGGACTTCGCTCACGGTGTACCGCGTGAACCTCGCCGACGGCTCCCGAACCACCTTCACCGGCGCAACAGTGCTGGGCACCACGTACTACGACCCCAACAAAGTCATCACGGCGACCGCGGGCGCCATCAACCCCGTGAACGGCATCTACTACTACGCCCTCGCGACCGACACCTATGCATGGGACTTCTACGCGTTCGACACGAACACCAACACCTCGATCGGCTACGTGGGTCGCCTCACCACGCCGACGGCGGAGCAGGGATTCCACGGAGACATCGCATTCGACGGCGACGGAAACTTGTACCTCGGGATCAACACCGCCACCGGCAAGCTGTACAAGGTGGACGCGGCGAACGTGCCGACCACGGCTCAAGCTTTGGGGACGGCAATGCCCTCCACGAGCCTGGGCGACACGGCCGAGACCTACACCACCGGTCTCGCCTACATAGCGCCCACGTCGGGGACGAAGTCGCTGTACAGCATCAGCTACTACAAGACCGCGATCAACGTCCGCAGCCCGGGCACCACCAACGATTCGACGGTCTACGCGACCATCAACAACAGCTACATCTACGACATGGCGAGCTGCGTCGGCCCTTCAGCGCCCACGCTGTCGCTGTCGAAGAAGGTCGACTCCCGCGTCAACACCGGCGACCAGTTCAAGCTGGACGTGCTCAACGGCACCACCGTCCTGGGCACCGCCACCACGTCGGGGTCGGCGACCGGCCTCCAGTCGGCCAAGGTGGGCCCGGTGACCGTGGCCGAAGGCACCACGTACACACTGCAGGAGACGGCGTCCGGTACGACGTCGTTGAGCAGTTACGCGATCACGGCGTCCTGCATCAATAGCGGCTCGTCTATTGCCACGACCGGTTCCAACGGTGAGTTCTCGGTGACGGTCCCGGCGGGCGCCAAGGGCCTGATCGACTGTGTGATCACGAATGGCCCGCCGAAGATCGAGCTGAAGAAGAACGTCGCCGAGCGGGTCAATGCGGCCGACCAGTTCACCCTGGCCGTCAAGGATGCCGCGGGCACGACCCTCATCGGGACGTCGGCCACGACCACGGGGACCGCGACCGGCGTCCAGGGTGTCAGCGCGATCGCGCCGGTGACCCCGGGTACCACGTACACGTTGCAGGAAACCGGATCCGGTGGGGCCGACCTGGCCCGCTATGCCACGTCGGCGACGTGTGCGGTAGGCGGCACCAATGTGGCCACCACCGCCGGCGCCAACGGCAGATTCTCGGTGACGGTTCCAGACGGCACGACCGGTGTGGTCGGGTGTGAGATCACCAACACGCCGATCCCGACCCTGACGCTGGCCAAGAACGTGGTCGGCCGCAACAACGATGCCGACCAGTTCACCCTGTCGATCGCGAACTCCGGTGGTACCACGCTGGGGACGCCGGTGACCACGACTGGCACCACCAACGGCGTCCAGGGCGTCAAGGTGGCGCCCGTTGATGTGGTGGCGGGCACGACGTACACGATCAGGGAGGCCGCCGCGGGCGGCACGGTGCTGGCCGACTACACGACGTCGGCCACCTGCAAGGCAGCCGACGGCAGCACGGTCGCGACGACCGGATCGAACGGCACCTGGTCGGTGACGATCCCGTCCGGCGCGATGGACTTGGTCTCGTGTGAGATCAAGAACGTCGCCAAGCCCTCAATCACGGTCACCAAGACGATCCCGAACAGCCGCTTCGCGGCGTCCGACCAGTTCACGGTTGAGTTGCGCACCGGCGGGTCGACCGGCACCGTGCTCGACACCCCCGGCAACGAGACGACGGCCGGCACCGGTAGCGAGGTCACGGCCGGCACCGGCACGACCGGGCGTTACCGCGCGACCGCGGGCACCGACTACACGATCACGGAAACCCCGGGGGTCGGAGTCGACACGTCCAAGTACACCGCGAGGGTGACCTGCACCGACGCAACCGGGACCCAGACCGGGCTGCCGAACGAGACCGCCTTGGGTGAAGCCGGTGTGACCGTGACGCCTCAGGCCGGCGCGCAGATCTCTTGCACGCTCAGCAACACCTCCAGCACCGGCGCCGGCGTCGGGATCGGCGAGGGACTCACCTGTGAGGCTGGCTACATCTACGGCATTGCGAGCACGAACCCCGGCGGCGCTTCCACGACCAGTAACGGAAACATGATTCGTTCCTATGGTTACGTCTACAAGATCAACGTTGCCACAGGGACGGCGACCGTCGCCCTGAACAACCTGACCGGCTGGAACTCGAAGGCGGAGCTCCCGAGCACATCGGACGCGTCCCTCACGATGGCGGACTACGACACGGGGCGCTTCTCAGGTCGCGTGAACGCCCTGGCGATCTCCCAGGGTGGGCTCTACAGCTACTACTCCACTCAGCGCACGACCAGTGCGGAGCCCGCCGGACTGCCTGTCTTCCAGCAGGACAACAAGACCGGTACGACCGTGCTGTTGGCGACGATGAACATTCCCAGCGACGTTGCCCGAAATGGTGTCGCCGGTGCGTCCAGCACCGTTCGCGGCGGAATCAACCCGACCGACGGCATCTACTGGATCTCGGCGACGGTGGACGACGTGACCCATCACTTCTGGGCGTACAACACGCTCACCGGCCAGAACTACGGCTACGTGGGCTACATCACCGGGACGCTCAACAGCGCCGGGAATCCCACCGGCGGGAACGGCGACTTGGTCTTTGACCAGGAGGGCAACCTGCTCTTCGTGTCCTCGACGAACTCGATCGGCCAGCTGTGGCGGATCTCGGGCCTGTCCAATGCGTTGGCTGGTGCACCGAAGGCCCAGGCCACGTCTATCGACGCTCTGGTGTCGAGGCAGAAGCTGACCGACCTCACGGCCAACGGGCAGTTCAACGGCGTCACCTTCGACAACGACGGCTACCTCTACGTCTCCTACACCAAGACCGTCAACGGGGTCGTCCAGAGCTACATTCAGAAGCTCGACCCGAACACGGGCGCGGCCGCTGGACTAGAGATTAACGTCACCGGTCTCGGTGTTCCGGACTCTCGGACTCGGACCGTGGTCGACCTGGCCGACTGCAATGATCCCGGCGGTATCCGGTTGCAGAAGGATTACCCGTTGGGTCGCGTCGCCTCGGGCGACAACGTCACACTCAACATCGTCCGTCAGGATCGGCCCACCACGGCACTGGCCGGCGGGACCGCAACCACGAACGGTCCGGTCACGGGTTTGCAGACGAACGCCGCGGCGGTGGCGATCGGTGTGCCGGGCAACAACTACGTGCTCTCTGAGACCATCTCGGCCGGGAGTCCGTTGACGGACTACACCACGACGATGCAATGCGTCGACAAGACTCACGGGAACGCGTCCATTCCGGTGACCCAGAACAGCCAGGGCGAGTACGTTATGGCGTTCCCGGGCGTGACCGCCGCTGACGGCCAACTGCTGGCGAACGTGGTGTGCACCTACACCAACACCCCCAAGCCGAAGATCGCCGTGGACAAGGTGGGGTCGACGCAGTGTCTGGCTCCGGGTGCCACGCCGACGGACGTGGCCTACACGTACACGGTGACGAACCCGGGGGCGGTGCCGCTGCGCAACGTGACCCTGGTCGACGACAAGGGCACCACGACCTTCGTGTCGGGTGACACCAACGGCGACGGACTGCTCGATCCGGGCGAGTCTTGGGTGTACCGGATGACGTCGGCGGTGACGACGGCGACGACCAACACCGCGACGGTCACCGGCGTCTCCAAGAGCAACGGCGAGGTGGCCACGGCGACCGACACGTGGACGGTGGCGCCGTCGGCGGTGACGGTGAACAAGACGTCGAACGCGACCGGTCCCGTCAAGGCCGGCGACGAGCTGACCTACACCATGACCGTGACCAACACGGGCACGACGGACGCGACGAACGTGGTGTTGACCGATCAGTTGCCCGCGGGGGTGACGTATGTGGCCGATTCGGCCCAGAAGACCTACATGGCCGGCAGTTCCGCGACGACGACCAAGACCGGGACGTACACCACGACGCTGCCCAACTTCTCGTTCTCCGACAAGGTCGGGTACAACCAGTACGAGTTGCAGACGCTCAACACCGTGGGCCTCGTGCCGGCGAACGCGCAACTGACCGGCTACACGGTCACTCTGAAGGGGAGCAGCGGGTACAACGCTGTCAAGGATGTGGCCGTGATCGGCTACCTGCCCGGGCAGCCAGTGAACACAACGTTCCCGACCACCACCGGCTCGTGGTTCTCGGTTGCCAAGGGCGGATTCGGCTCCAGCGCATATTCGGGGGTCTGGAACACGGTCACCCGCTCCGGCGCCGCCTCGGGCACGGCATCCGGGCAGTTCACCTTCCAGTGGGGAACCGACTACACGTGGTCCGGCTACTACAACACGAACACCGCGTCGGGTACGACGGTGACGCTGAACTACTCGTACGCCGATACCACGACCTCCCGGGCTCAGGTGACGGATGCGGCGCACGCCCCGGGTGAGATGGTCTCGGCCGCCGACGCGGTCACGCTCAAGTCGGGTGAGACGATGACGGTGACGTTCAAGGTCACGGTCGACGACCCGCTCGACCCCGCGATCACCGAGCTGACCAACACGGCGCTGGTCACCTACAGCGGCGATGAGGCGTGTGCGGCTGGCGGCAGCGTGACCGACCCCGTGCAGGGTGCGCCGGCGACGCCAATCCACGTGGAGAAGCAGGGGAAGAACTGTGACGTGGGTCAGGGCACGTGTGCCCTGAACGGAGCGCAGTTCGCGCTGTACGACACCGACCCCAGCGTGGCTGGTGCGACTCCCATCGCCGACGGCATCACCGCCGACGACGTCAATGGGGCCACCTTCACCTCGAAGGCACTGCAGGCCGGCACCTACTGGCTGGTCGAGACCAAGGCGCCGACAGGGTTCACCCTGCTGCCCAAGCCGATCCAGTTCACGATCGCCTCGACCGGGATCACCCTGAGCGGCCCCGTCGACGGGATCGTGACGCTCAAGGCCGGCGACGCCTTCACCATCGTCGTCTCCGACACCTCCCCGGCTCCGCTGCCTGAAGCGGGCGGCGCCGGCCCGTGGCCCTTCTACGCGGTGGGGCTGCTGCTCCTGGTCGGGGCGGGCCTGTACCACCAGATGACTTCCGTTCGTCGCGTGGCTCCTTGAAGGGCCCGCCGATGACCGGCAAGACGGGGCTCGCAGCCGCGACCTCCCGACCGCACCAACCATCCACCGCACTCATTGGAGGAGTGAAAGAATGACTCGCAAGCCATTCCGCCTTGCCGCGGCTGCTGTATCGGGCCTGGCCATCACGACCCTGGCGTTCGGGGCCCCCGCCGCGTTCGCCGACACCGGCGACCAGACCAAGGTCGACGGTGTCAGCCAAGCTGCAGGCAACCCGTCGCTGGTCAACCCGACCGCCACCGTCCAACTCAACATCGAGAAGCACCTCGG
>CALMKG010000016.1 GCA_937867175.1 uncultured Propionibacterium sp.
ACGATCACTGGGATGAGGGGGGTCATCGCTGAGATGATGAAGTTCAGCGCAGCGTTACCCACAGCGATGATGGTTCGTGGCTTCTTCGTGCCCGATGCTGGCGTGGATTCGTGCACGGCGCCCGCGGGCCGGAGCCGAGCCTGAACCTCGGGGTACAGGTCCGAGACGTCCGGCCCGATGACCACCTGAAGTTGTCCGCCCGACCATTGGGCTCCCAGGACGCCGTCCAGCTTCTTCAGTTGGTCGAGTTGCGCCAACCCGTCATCCACCAGGTTGAACCGGAGGCGGGTGAAGCAGGTAACACAGAGCGAGACATTGTTTGCTCCACCGATGCTATCCACAATCTTGTCGGCCAAGCGTGGATAGTCTTTCTTGTTGTTCGCCATTTGTCCTCTCAATCTTTTCGTTGAAATCGTGCGATTATGTGCCGGCTTGAAGGGTGAGGGTCTTGCCTCAGAGTCTGGTGCCCTTGGTTGCGATGACTTTTTGGTAACAGTGGACGCTGTCTTTTCGGTATCGTGTGAGGTTGTCAGTTTTGTCGACATACACGAAGCTGTAGCGCGGCGTCATTGTCACTTCGGTCCTCTCTGGGCACAAAAAAAGACCCAAGCCCGGACGTGAAGTCCTTGCTTGAGTCTTGCCCCTTGCGGGTAACAGTTCGCTGCCCGAAGGCAGAGTGCTCGCTTAGAAGTGTATGACACGACCCGCACCCGATGCAACCCGCCGACTTGACTCACGTAAGAGGTCCGGGAACGCCAGCGCTTGCCTCACATGACAATGTCCGCGTAGCGGTGGGTGTTCCCTGACGTTGTGGACAAGGGGTTGTCGATGGCTGCGCGCCGTGAGGTTACGAAGAAGTACGCCCGTGAGTACGCGAAGGCGGACAAGGTCGCCAAGGGAGAGCTGCTGGATGCGTTGGTCGCCACGACCGGCTGGACTCGGGATCATGCCCGCTGCGCGATCCGACACGCGGACGCCCGCATGGGCGCGGCCCGGGACCAGCAGCGACGGCCCAGGCCGCTGAAGTACTCCTACGACTCGCTGGTGGTCCTGCAGGAGGTGTGGCGGCTAGCCGGGCAGCCGTTGGGTAAGTATCTGGCGGCGGTCATGGACGACACGCTGGAACGCCTGGTCCGGTTCGGTGAACTCGGTAAGGTCGCTGACCGGGTCAGCGACCCGGTGCTGGCCGAGCTCAGGGCGATGTCGGCGGCGACGATCGACCGATACCTCAAGCCGCACCGGCAAGCTGCCTACCCGGCCGCGGGCTTGTCGGGCACCAAACCGTCCCACATCCTGCGCGCCTCGATCCCACTGCGGACCGCGGCCGACGACCCGATCACGATGCCGGGCTTCCTGGAGTTGGACACCGTCGCCCACTGCGGCCACACCCTGAAGGGCAAGTTCTTGTGGACCCTGTCGGCCACCGACCCGGTGGTCGGCTGGACCATGCTGCGCACGGTGAAGAACAAAGCGTTCGTACACGTCCACGCCGGCCTGGAATGGATCGCCAAGCAAGCACCAGCGCGGATCGCCGGAATGGACTTCGACAACGGCAGCGAGTTCATGAACTGGTCAGTTATCGCCTGGTGCGACCAGCGTCAGATCCCGGTCACCCACGGCAGGCCCTACCAGCACAACGACAACGCCCACATCGAACAACGCAACGGCGACTGGGTCCGCAAACATGCGTTCCGCCACCGCTACGAA
>CALMKG010000017.1 GCA_937867175.1 uncultured Propionibacterium sp.
CTGACGATCACCTACACCGTCAAGGACCAGCCAGACCCTTCATGAACTATCGCTCTATGTCAGGACGTCAGGGCCCTCGGAGGAACCCGTTAGACGCCCGTTAGGCGGTTGGGGATGTTGATTCGGTTGGGGTCGTCGAGCCAGGTGGTGCCTTGGTGGTCGACGCGGTAGTGGTAGCCGAGTGGTGAGGTCCAGTCGAAGACCCCGGATCGGGGTTGTTTGAGTTGCCAGGCGCCGAAGGTTTTGGCTCGGTGGGGTCGGCGGCCCAGCGCTGCCAGGTTCGATGTTCTGGTTTGGTCTGGTGGGCCGCCGGGGCGCCACGGGTTGGTGTGGTCGAGGTCGCAGGCTCTGGCGCGTGTGGTGTCGTAGGGGAACACCGAGTAGGCGTCGCGTAGCTGCACTTGGGTGCGGAGCCGGTCGGGGATTTCGTAGCCGTCGGCCGAGATTTGGTCGGCCAGGTCGATCACTGGTAGTACTCGTACTCGGCGATGGGCCAGTAGTTCGCACACCTGGTTGAGCAGGACGGGGCCGATGTCGTCCAGGCCGCCTGGTCCTTCGACCCGGCCCACCACCCCAAGCGAGTCGGGCGACTGGGTGACCGCGGTGTGGTCGAGGTGCACCACCAGCGTTGCGGGGGCCGAACCGACCACGGCTGACTGGCCGGCCTTGCTTGGGGTGACCAGTACGCCCAGGGCGTCGGCGCGGGCTTCGTCTGGGGAGCCCGGATAGTCGGGGTCGTCGCAGATGGATCGGGCGATCCAGGTGATGGTTTCTTCGAGCCGGACCGCTTCGGCGGTGGTCAGCAGCGCCAGCAGCCAAGAAGTGCCGTCATCGTTGTGCTTGACACGCACGAACCGTCCCCGCCTAGCCCGCGCCGCTTGCTCAGCAGCCAGTTCGGTGTCGGCGGCCACGATCAACCCCATCAACCGACGCCGGACCCGCGGCCACGGCAAATGAGTCAGCGGCAACGCGACCTGTTCGTCGACGTAGCCGGCGGCCTCGGATGGCAGCGCGTGGCACAGTTCGGCGACTTGGCGGCCCTGCCAGGCCGGCACCACACCGGCCTGCACGAGTGCCCACACCTTCGGGTGGCGGTCGCGCAGGTTGGTGGCCTGCCGCAGCAGCGACCACGCCGCCGCCGGCCCTACCCCGAGCAGCGGGTGGATTTCCTGGACCAGGAACTCATCAATCTCGGGGGTGCCGTCCCCACCGGCGGAGACCAGCCGCGGTGCGCCCGGCAGGTCCAGTGCCGGCAGGACGCTGCGGTAGGTGTCGGCCAACTCACACACCAACGCCAACTTCGCCGCCTGCGCGCGACGCTCGGCCAGCACAGCAGCCCGCAACTCGTCCGCCACCTGCCGGGCCGACCGCGCCGTTGCTTCCATAACCGACACGCTAGACGCGAGCACTGACAATTTCGGCCCGCCAACGGCGCTATTGGCGGACCGAAAGATCACAAGCTGGTAACGAATTCGAATCCCCGCGAGCCAACGAAAGAGGCTTCACCTCGGGTAATCGAGAAGGACCACTAGCGCGCGCGTCACCTCTACACGGGCCGAGTCGGGGTCTTGTCTACGGTCGCGCCCGAAAAGTCACAACCCCGCGGCACGTGGACGGCCGCACCAGGTGCGGCAAATCCGCGCGTTGGTGTGACTATGTCCGGGCAACCCCCGGCAGGCTAGCGTTCGGGGTGTGAATCTCCGCTTAAGCGCCGTGGCGGTCGTCGTCCTGACACTCGTCTCCACCCTCGGCCAGCCCTCCCCCGCAGCCAGTGCACCCATTCCCGGTGATCACCCCGGAGTCTCCCGAGTCGTACTCACGGACGCGGAGGGTCACCGCTCGGCTGCCGCCATGGCCGGTGGCCCGGACCGTGCGACGGAGGCCATCAGCACCGGTGTGGTCGAGGTCGATGAGTTTCTGGTGGCCGGGCTGACATGGGACGCCGGCGAGCGGCTCGGTGTGGGTACGGACATCCGGATGCGCGTCCGAGAGGACCGCGGCTGGTCGCAGTGGCTGGACGTCGAACCGGACGCCGCCGCCGACCGGGGCGCCCGCGCCGGCACTGAGCCCTTCGTGACGGGCGGTGCGGACGCCGTGCAGGTGGTGGTCACGGGGTCGTCCGCGGACCTTCCCGCGGAGCTTGAGCTCAACCTGATCTCACCGGCGGACGAGGGCACCTCCACCACGTGGTCGAGCGCGACGTCATCGGCAGCCAGCGTGGCGGAGGCCTCTCCCGCGATTGTCGACACGCCCGCGGGCGTCGTCCACACCCGCGCCGACTGGGGGCTCACCGCGGCCGAGGAGCAGTTCACCTCCGCCCACTGGGTCTCGGAGTTCTTCGCGCTGCAGGCCGCGGTGCTGCACCACACGGCAGGCACGAACAGCTATACCTCCGGCCAGTCCGCCGGTGTGGTGCATTCGATCTGGGTGTACCACGCGCAGAGTCTCGGCTGGGGGGACATCGGCTACAACTTCCTCGTCGACAAGTACGGCCAGACGTTCGAGGGCCGGCGGAACTCGCTGCCTCAGTCCGGCGATTACTCCGTGCCCACCGATGTCCCGGCCACCCATTCCGTCGAGGCAGGCCATGCCTACGGTTACAACAAGGGCACCCTCGGTATCTCGGCGATGGGGGACTACACGCAGAAGACGCGGCTCGCGGACCCCTTGCTGGTCGTCGAGCCGATTTCCCAACTGATCGCGTGGAAGTTCGACTCGGCTGGGCTGAGCGTCGTTGACGCAGGCAGTGCGCGAGTACTCACCGAGCTCATCTCGCCCGGAACCTACGCGA
>CALMKG010000018.1 GCA_937867175.1 uncultured Propionibacterium sp.
CACCTCGACTCGTCAGGTCGTGGTCGGAGAGATTCAGGTGGTGCGGCGATGAAGAGTTTGCGGGTGAAGCCGACTGGTGCGAGTGGCGCCGGGAGACAACCGGCCGACGCAGCGACGACCACGGCGGCAGTGCCGGTGGTTGCCTCGCCGCCGCGACCGCGGCGCCGTCCGATGCTGATCTTGGCGTCGGTGGCGATGGTGCTTGCCGGCATGGTGGGGTCGGCCTTGGCCTACAGCAGTCTGGGGAACGCCCAGTCGGTCGTGGTGGCGCGGGTGGATGTCGCGCGTGGCACGGTGATCACCAGCGATGTGCTGCAGTTGGCGCGGGTCGGGGTGGACCCGGCGTTGCAGGTCGTGCCAGCCAGCAGCCTCGATTCCCTGGTCGGGCAGCGCGCCGCGGTCGACCTGAAGGCTGGCCAGTTGCTGGTTCCGCAGGCGGTGAGCGGCGACGTGTTCCCGCACCACGGCACGTCGGTGGTCGGGCTGACGCTGGGGCCGGGGCAGATTCCCGGGACGCCGCTGCAGGTGGGTGACCAAGTTCGGATCGCGTCCACTCCCGGCGCCCAGGGTGATGTGCACGCCGACCAGATCAAGGTCTTCACGGGCCTGGTGGTCGAGGTCGGCACGGCGGACACCTCGGGCAATGTGACGGTGAGCGTGGAAGTCCCGGCGGATCAGGCGCCGGAGGTGGCGGTGTGGTCGGCGAGCGGCAGGGTCGCGGTGCTGCTGGAATCCAGGGAGGCCTGATGGCTCTGGTGGTGTTGGCTTCGGCGTCTGGTGCCCCTGGGGTGACGACGACCGCGTTGGGGTTGGCGTTGTGCTGGCCGCGTCCGGTGGTGTTGGTGGACGCCGACCCGGTGGGCGGGTCGGCGGTGCTGGCCGGCTACTTCCGGGGCGGGGTGGCGCACAACGACGCGATGGTCCAGCTGGTGCTGGCTCGCAGGGACGGCCGGCTGCCCGACGAGCTGCGGGCGGTTCTGATGCCGGTGCCCGACAGTGAGGTGTTGCTGCTTCCGGGGGTGCGGTCGCACGCCCAGGCTGCGAGCCTCGGTGAGCTGTGGCCGGAGCTGGGTCTGGAGTTGCGGGCTTTGGAGGCGACCGGGCAGGACGTCATCGTCGATGCCGGTCGGCTGGGCATGGTGTCGTCACCGGCGCCGCTGGTCGAGCAGGCCGATCTGGCGCTGCTCGTGGTGCGCAGCGACCTGCCATCCCTGGCAGCGGCGCGACAGTGGGCGGCCACGTGGGGTTCGGCGCGCGACGATGGCACCGGTGCTGCGGCTGCGGGTCTGGTGCTGGTGGGAGAGGGGCGCCCCTACACCGCCGGGGAGGTGTCGCGGGTGTTGCAGATCCCGGTGGTGGAGAAGGTCGCCTGGGACGAGCGGACCGCGCAGGTGTTCAGCGTCGGCCAGCAACCGTCTGCGAAGTCCGGCAACAGCAGGCTTGTCCTCAGCTATCGGGCGTTGGCGGGGGCGATCGACGCAATGGTCGCCTCGGCACGGCAGGATGCGGCAGTTCGAGGTGGGAGGGCCACATGACCGACCGGGTGTACTCATTGGGAGCGGCCGAGTTCGACCCGTCCGGGTTGCCGATCTTCGCCCAACCGGAGCAGGCGCCGTCGGCGGGGGCACGCCCTGGCCGGGTCCGCTCGTCGTTCTCGTTGGGGCGAGACCCCAAACCAGCCCCGACGGCACGCGATCCGCGGGACGCAGCGGCGCCGGTGGCGCGGCTGCCGCTTCGGACTGCCGCTACGGCTTCGGGCGACGGGATCGACTGGAACCTGGTGTCGGCGCTGCGTGCGGCGGCGTCGGAGAGGTTGATGCGCGCGGTTGAGACGTCCCCGCATCTTGGTCGGGACGACCAGCACGCGCTCGGCCGGCGGATCATCAACGAACTGCTCGACGAGGAGGCCCGGCAGGCGGCCATTGATGGTTTCGGAGCCCAGAATCGGGTGCAGCAGTCCCGGTTGGGGCAGGCAGTGTTCGACGCGTTGTTCCGGTTGGGCCGGTTGCAGCCGCTGGTCGACGACCCTGGAGTGGAGAACATCACGATCCTCGGTTACGACACGGTGTGGCTGGAGTACGCGGACGGACGGTTGGTGCGGGGTCCGCAGGTCGCCGATTCCGATCAGGACCTGATCGACTTCCTGGTGTTCCTGGGCAGCCGTTCGGAGGTGAATGCGCGTCAGTTCAGCGAGGCCGAGCCGCGGTTGCATCTGCGGCTGGATGGGGGTGCCCGGCTGGCGGCGACCGCGTGGGTGACGCCGCGGCCGTCGGTGGTGATCCGCCGCCACCGGATGCAGGAGGCCACCCTGGATGATCTGGTGGCGCGTGGGTCGTTGAGCAAGGTGGCTGCCAGTTTCCTTGCGGCGGCGGTGCGGGCGCGTCGCTCGATCGTCGTGGCGGGCCCGCAGGGTGCGGGCAAGACCACCATGGTTCGCGCGTTGTGTGCCGAGATTGGACCGAACGAGGCGATCGGAACGTTCGAGACGGAGTACGAACTCCATCTGCACGAGATGCCGGAACGGCACCCGATCGTGCACGCGTGGGAGGCCCGGCCGGGGGGCGAGTTGCAGCCGAACGGTCGGCGGGCCGGCGAGTACACGATCGACGACGCCTTGTACGACTCATATCGCTACAACCTGTCCCGCCAGATCGTCGGCGAGGTGCGTGGCAAGGAGGCGTTGACGATGATCGAGGCGATGCAGTCGGGAACCGGATCGTTGTCCACGACCCATTCGGAGTCGGCGGAGGCCGCGGTGTCGAAGCTGGTCACGTGTGCGATGAAGGCCGGCGCGCACGTCACCCAGGACTACGCGGTGCGGGCGATCACCGAGTCGCTGGACATCGTGGTGCACGTGGATGTCCGCACCGAACCCAACGGAAAGGGTGTCCGCTAGCGACGCTGGACGTCCGAGATCGTGGTCATCGGGCCGGGCGAGAAGCAGAAGGGTTACGCCCTCAGTTCGGTGTTCCGGTGCCCACCTGGGACGACGACGGCGCGGGCTGTCGGCGGGCTGCCTGACAGCTACCGGGAACTGCGCGACCACGGGTTCGACCTGACCGGTTACCTGTCCGAGGCCCAACAGGGGGTCTGGTCATGATGGTGCTGGTGCCCGCAGTCGCTGCCGGCCTGATCGTGGCCGGCCGGAGCGGCATCGTCGGCGGGGCCCGGCCGGTCGACGCACCCGTTGCCCGGCCGCGACGGCGGCCCATGG
>CALMKG010000019.1 GCA_937867175.1 uncultured Propionibacterium sp.
TGGACGCGCGTCCGGCTCTCGACCGTACAGCCAGTCCAGGTCTTCCTGCCGGTTGCCGGGGGGCTCACTCATGGCCCTCAGGCTACTCGTTGGCTGACTTGGGGCGGTCGAGCCGCGCGCGCTCCTGGTCGGCCACCGACGCGATCTGTCGGGGTTCCCCGCCGACCACGATCACGGTGGAACCGCCGCCCAGCAGCGGTGCCACCAAGGTTCGGCAGACGGTCTGCCATGGATCGTCGCCGGGGATCACCAGGAGGCGCTCTGACGAAGGTTCGACCCGGGCGAGGTCGGTCCAGCCATAGACCGACTCGGTCTCGAAGCAGACCGGCCGACTCGCCGGAACTCGCCAATGCACATCGGGCTGGCTGAGCACCTCGACGTTGTCGGTCACCCCTGACGGGTGGTCTTCGAAGCCTGCTCCGAGCGGGTGAAGCGAGCAGGCGATCGTCTCCAGACCCGGCACCGGGTGGGCGTCCTGCGGGCCAACCACCGCCGCGTCAAGCTGGTCCGTCGAGTCCAGCTCTTGGCGGCCCACGGCCAGAACATGGCCGCCGAGTTGCCAGACCGCCATCGTCCAGACCAAACCGACCCAGTGCCCGGGGTGGCTGGCCAGCACTGTGTTGGCGACCCGGGGGAACTCCGCGACATCCATCGACACCAGCAGGTTGGCTGACTTGTCGACCCAGTTGGCGAACGTACGTCCGGACAACTCGGTCCGGAATCCACGGTCGAGGTCATACCAAGTGATGAAGGCCCTGCTGCCGTCGGTCGCGACCCGGCGCTCCAACTCGACGAGCGGATCCCGGGTCGGGGGACGGCTCGCGGACAGGACCATTCGTCAATGTTAAGGGCTGCCCGGTGAGGTGGGCGGCTAGATTGTCGATGTGCGCTACGTCGTGATCATGGCCGGGGGTTCAGGGAAGCGTTTGTGGCCCCTGTCCCGTCAAGGTGAACCGAAGCAACTGCTGCCGCTGTTCGACGGACGCAGCCTCCTGCAATTGGCCTATGACCGGGTGCTACGGGTGGTGCCCCCAGGGCAGGTGCTGGTTTGCACCGGCGCTGCGTACGCCCACGAGGTCGTCGAGCAGTTGCCCGGGCTGCTGCCCCAGAACGTACTCGGTGAGCCGCAGGGCCGCGATTCACTCAACGCGGTCGCCTGGCCGGCTGCTGTGCTGGCTCGCCGCGACCCAGAGGCGGTGGTCGCGATGGTGACCGCCGACCAACTGATCACCCCCGTGGACGCCTTCGCGGACGCACTGGAGGCGGGCTTCCGGTTGGCCACCGATGATCCTGACGTGCTGGTCACCTTCGGCGTGGTACCGACCAGCCCGCACACGGGCTACGGCTATCTGGCCAGAGGCGACGACCTCGAGGGCTACGGCACGGCCAGTCTGGTCACCGATTTCGCCGAGAAGCCCGACCAGGAAACCGCCGAAGAGTACCTGACCTCGGGGCGCTACTGGTGGAACGCCGGCATGTTCGTCTGGCGCGCCGCGACGCTGCTGGATCAATTGGCCATTCTGCTGCCTCAGACGCACGCCAAAGTGCTGGAGCTGGCCGAGCACCCGGACCGGCTCGGCGAGATCTATCCTCGGCTGCTGAAGACCTCGGTCGATTACGGAGTCATGGAGCCGGTCTCGCGTGGCGAGGCTTCCGCACACGTCGCGGCGATCGGGCTCGACATCGACTGGGCCGATGTCGGCAGCTTCGCCGCGCTGCACGAGGTGCTGCCGCAGGACGAGGCCGGCAACGCTCGCGTGGGTACGGTGGTGGTAACCGATTCCACCGGCAACCTGCTGGTCAACACCGACCCGGACAGCGTCCTGGCGGTCGTCGGCCTGCACGACCTGGTGGTGGTGCGTACCGCGGATGCCACACTGGCTGCCACGCTGGCGGCATCGCAGCAGGTCAAGTCGTTGGCCGAGCAGGTGTCCGCCGAGGTCTCGCCAGAACTAGCTTGAACTGCAGGAGCAGACGATGATCGACTACTTGAAGCGGCTGCGAAGCCCGGCACTGATGGCCGTGCTCGCGGTGATCGGCGTGCTGGTCTTGATGTCCATCGGGCACTTCATTGTGCTGCTGATGCGCGGTACCGGCATCCCCGGTGCTGCCCGGCAGGCGGGCGCGACATCACCGTCGTTGCTGTGGGTGTTCGCGGCGGTAGCGCTGGCTGTGACCTGTGTACTGATCCGCCCGGTGGTGACGAACGCCCAGAAACTGGTGGGGGCGGCGGCGATCTTGGTGGCGAGCGCGGCGGCGGTGTCCACGATCTTCTGGGTGGTCGCACTTTTCGGCGGAATGACGCTGGGGGTATTCCTCGGTGCGTTGGGTGGCCTGATCGAGATCGCGGCAAAGGCCGCCTGTGCCTGGGTGCTTTGGCGGATGCGTGGTTTGGGCGCCGCAGAGCGGTCGCGGTTGGAATCGAGCACGCCCCCCGTGGGTGAGCCGGAGCGGGAATCGCCGGTCTGGAACCCGCAGCAGGCCACCGGCCTGCAATGGACGCGAGCCGGGGACGCCGCATCCGGGGCTGATGCGTCGATCACCCGGGGGACGCCGAGTCAGCCATCGGCGTTGCCATGGACGACCGCCGCGCAGGCGGCCGACGGGCTGGCCGCCGGGCCGGATGACGATCTGCCGGAGCCTGACCAACGCGCCCGACGGCATGCTCCCGATTGGACGCCTGCGCGACGTCCAGATGGGCAGGCCACTTAGCAGATTCCTCCCACTTCGACCAACTTGACGCGCGCAGAACCACAGCAGTGTAATTTCATCCCTGTAGTAATCGCCGCAGGTGGTCCGCGACGTGAAGGGAGCGGGGAATGCAGGTCATGCTGGCACTCGTCGACAACACGGTGGAAGATGGTGCACTGGGATGGCAGGAGCGGGCCCTGTGCGCCCAGACCGATCCCGAGGCGTTCTTCCCCGAGAAGGGCGGATCCACCCGCGAGGCGAAACGTGTCTGCCAGAGCTGTGATGTCAGGGCCGAGTGCTTGGAGTACGCCTTGGCGCACGATGAACGCTTCGGCATCTGGGGCGGACTGTCCGAACGAGAGCGCCGCCGGTTCAAGAAGCGCGCCGTCTAACGCCGACGCATGGCTCTGCCGAGTAGTCTGCTTGGGTGATGGAGCGGCCAGACGACATGTGGGCGTGGGCCCACGAGAAGCCCAAGGCGTCGCCCTCCCGGGTGGACGCGAGCGACGTGCTGGCGGTTCT
>CALMKG010000020.1 GCA_937867175.1 uncultured Propionibacterium sp.
CCCCCGGCACCCGAGCCCGGCGCGCCCCCGGCCCCCGAGCCCGTCGCGCCCCCGGCCCCCGAGCCCGTCGTGCCCCCGGCTCCCGAGCCCGTCGCGCTGCTGGCTCCCGAGCCCGTCGCGCCCCCGGCCCCACCGCCCGACGAGGCACCGGCGCGTGCCATCCTCGTCACCTCTATGGGACGGCGACCGCTGGTGGGGCCGGTCGTGGTCGGACGGGCGCCGGCCATTTCCGGCGACGATCCGGAGGCTGAGCCGCTCCGGGTGCCCAGCCCGCACCACGACATCAGCCGAACCCACCTGCGGATCGAGCCCAGCGGCTGGCAGATCGAGGTGACCGACCTGCACTCCACGAACGGCACGCTGGCGATCTCGCCGGACGGCCGGTCGAGGCGCCTGGAACCCGGCCAGCCCACCCAACTGGGCCTGGGTTGGACGATCGACATCGGGGATGGCCAGATGATCTTGCTGGAGCCACCCGATTAGCTCGTGGCCGATCTCGGGCCTTGGCTCAGGCCTCCTGCAGGGCGTCCGGGATGGTGAGTCGGCTGAAGTTCAGGTGCGACCGACTCGGCGTCGGCCCCCGCTGTCCCTGATAGTGCGAGCCGGTGGCTGCCGAACCGTAGGGGTGCTCCGCTGGGGAGCTGAGACGGAAGAAACACAACTGCCCGATCTTCATGCCCGGATAGAGCTTGATCGGCAGCGTCGCCATGTTCGACAGCTCCAAGGTGACGTGGCCGGCGAACCCGGGATCGATGAAGCCGGCAGTGGAATGGGTGAGCAGGCCGAGGCGTCCCAGTGACGACTTGCCTTCCAGCCGGGCGGCGATGTCATCGGGCAGGGTCACGAACTCGTAGGTGGCGCCCAGCACGAACTCGCCCGGGTGCAGGATGAACGGCTCGTCGCCGAGCGGTGAGACGAGCCGGGTCAGCTCCGGTTGATCGGCGGCCGGGTCGACCGCGTCGTAACGGTGGTTCTCGAAGATCCGGAAGTAGCGATCCAGCCGCACATCAATGCTGGCCGGCTGCACCATCGCGGCGTCCCACGGATCGAGGCCGACGCGTCCGGCGTCGACCTGGGCGATGATGTCACGGTCCGACAGCAGCATGAACGCAATCTAGCCCAACTCTGTTGGTAGGCATTGCGATGATTGAGCCATGGCCGCGGTTGATGGACGAGACGTCGGCTGGCGTCGGGAGGGGGACGAGTCAGACCCGGTGGCTGTCGGCATTGCGCCGGAGGGTTTGCGGGCGGCCCTCGACGAGGCCGAGGGCAGAGGCGGACGTTGGCAACTGGTGGTCTGGAAGGACGACCGGCTGGTGATCGACCGCGCCTCGGACGCTGAGGGGCCCGATTTGTTCTGGGCCTGGTCGGCGTCCAAACCGGTCATCGCGCTGCTGGTCTGGCAACTGATCGAGGCCGGCACCGTCGGGGTGGACGACCCGGTCGCGCGCTGGTGGCCCGAGTTCGCCGTCAACGGCAAACAGGACGTCACGGTGCGTCACCTGCTGCAACACCGCTCCGGTCTGCCGACCGGGCCGGGCGGACAGCTCGCCGACGTGGCGGCGATGGCCGACTGGCGTTGGTCGACCCACCGGTTGGCGCACGGGACACCGAAGTGGCCGCCCGGCGAACGCTCGGCTTACCACTATCTCAGCTACGGCTTCGGCCTCGGTGAGGTGGTGCGCCGCGCTACCGGGCGTGAACTGCCGGAGCTGATGCGCGAGCAGATCTTCGAACCCTTGGCGTTGTCGGACGCCTACCTCGGGCTCCCGACCACCGAGTTGGGGCGTGCGGTACCCCTGCAGGTCGAGACGCCGGGGGGACGCGCGGTCGAGCTGATCCTGAACTCGGCCCGAGTGCGGCAGGCGGTGATCCCTGCTGGCGGGATCTCGGTGACGGCGCACGACCTGGCCCGCTTCTACCGGGCGATGCTGGCCGGTGGTGAGCTGGCCGGCGTCCGGGTGGCGTCGGCCGAGACGATCGACCAGATGCGCGCGCAGTCGAGCGTCGATGGCGAACCGGACGGGCTGCTGCACTATCCGGTTCGGTTCGGGCAGGGATTCCAGTTGGGTGGGCCGGCGGTCGGCTGGCCGGCGGTGGAGCCGTTCGGGCACCTGAGCAGCCGGGAGTCCTTCGGGCACAACGGCAGCAACGTCTGCGTCGGTTGGGCCGATCCCGAACATGGCCTGGTGGTGGTCTACTTGGGCAGCCGAATCCGGGGCTGGCAGACCGACCGAACCATGTTGCGTCGGCTGGCCGACTCGTTGCTGGCGGCGTGCCGGCCGCGGGCGGACGAACCCACCACGTAACGCTTGGCCCAGCTCAGCGGCGGGTGGAGTCCCGCTGGTGCAGTGCGAAGTCCAGTTCCACCGACCGGACGCCCGGGTCGGGTCCGAGGACCAACTCGACCGCCAACTCGCCGGCGTGCTCGGTGTCCATGAAGACCGAGGTGATGCCGGGCACCACGTCGTTCAGGAACTCCCCGCCGCCGAAACCGGCCAATGCGATGTCGGTCGGCACCGCCAGGCCGGCCTCCCGCAGGCGGCGGAGGGCGCCCAACGCGAGCAAGTCGTTGGTGGCGAAGACCAATTCGGGTCGCGGCCCGGCGAGCAACTCGTCCATGCCACGGTGGCCGCCGGCCCGGTCGAACTCACCATTGATCGTTGCTATGACCTCGCCCCCGCCCGCCCGCACCCGCTCGCTGAAGCTGCCTGCCCGCTGGGCGGCGGTCAGCCGGTTGGCCGGACCGGCCAGTATCGCGAATCGTCGGTAGCCCACCGCCAGCAGTTGTTCGGCGAGGGCGGCGGAGCCGCGACGGTTCGGCAGCAGCACCGAGGACCCCCCGAGCTGTTCAGCACCGATGCTGGCGATGCGGGCGCCGGTGGCGGTGAGCCGGCTCAGTGAGGCGTCCAACCGGTCGAGCGCTGGGTCGTCGGAGGCGATACTGCCGGCGATGATCAGCGCCCGGACCCGTTGGGAGGCCATCAGATCGACCACCGCGGCCCGCCCGGTGGCACCCATCCCGGCCGATGACAAAGTGACGATGCAGCCGTGCCGGGCGGCGGCGTTGGTGACGCCTGAGGCGATGGACAGGAAGTGCGGATCGGAGATCTCGTTGACGAGCAGGCCGAGGCTGTTCGAGTGCCCGCGCGCCATGGTTTGGGCAGCGGCATTCGGCAGGTAGTTCAGTTCGCGGGCGGCTGCCAGCACCCGCTCCGCCAACTCGGGACGCACGGTTCGTCCCGCGGCCCCGCTCAGCGCACGGGAAGCGGTTGCCGGTGAAACCCCAGCCAGCCGCGCGACATCGCTCAGTGTGGTCACGCGTCCGGCGCTTCCGCCGGGATTGTCGCGCTCGCCGGACGACCGGTCCGAGTGGCGCCGGCATCGATCTTCAACGGTCTGTGGCCGAGGTTGGTGGCCAAGTCGGCAGGGGTGAGGGTCAAGAGCGCTCCTTTGCTCAGCAACCCCAAGCCTATGCCCCCGGGACATGCTGTGATGCGCGATCAGACAGCGGCGCCCGATGATCCGTGACAGACTCAGCCATGGGCGATTCCCCCGGCGGCCCACTGTGGATCGTCACCGGCGCGTCCGGTTTCCTGGGCAACACGCTCGTCCGCGCTCTGCTCGAACAACAGCAGCGGGTCCGTGCCTGCATCGCCGAGGCGGAACTGCCGGCGGCGCTTGTTGGCCTCGACTGCGAGAAGACCCGGATCGACATCACCGACCCGGCCTCAGTCGCCGCCGCGTTCGCCCGCGACCCCGCGACCCCGGCCTTCGTCGTCCACTGTGCCGGCATTGTCTCCCTCGCGGAGAAGGCCTCACCCCTGCTGCAGCGCGTCAACGTGGACGGCACCGCCAACGTGATCGCCGCTTGCCGCAGTACCGGAGTGGACCGCTTGGCCTACATCTCCAGCGTCCACGCCATCCCCGAACCGAATCCGCCCGGCACCATCGTGGAAATCGACGACCCTGCCCGCTTCGACCCGGACCTGGTGGTCGGGCCTTATGCCCGCACCAAGGCAAGGGCGACTGCACTGGTGCTGGAGGCCACCGATCTGTGGCGGGTGGTCATTCATCCCAGCGGCTTGATCGGTCCCTACGACTTCGGCGACACCCACATGACGCGGATGGTGCGCGATGCCGCCAGCGGCAAGTTGGCTGCGGTCGTCGACGGCGGTTATGACTTCGTCGATGTTCGCGACGTTGCGGCCGGCATCATCTGCGCTGTCACCCACGGCACGCGCGGACGCTGCTACATCCTCTCCGGGGGGTACTTCCGGGTCGCAGAGCTGGTGCGTGAGGTCTGTCTGCTGACAGGTCGGCGTCCTCCCATCAAGGTCCCGTTGTGGCTGGCCAAGGCGTGCGCGCCGGCAGCGGGACTTTCGGCTCTTCGCCGTCACGTCGCGCCACTGTTCACCGGGTACTCGCTGCGCACTTTGACCAGTCCCTCGGACTTCTCTCACCAACGGGCCACGACCGAGCTCGGCTATGGCACCCGTCCCATGTCAAGGACGCTCGCCGACTCGGTCGCCTGGCTGCAGGCCCGCACCGAGCACGAACCTGGCGTCCCAGACGCTTAGAGACGATCGCTCGCTTCGAGGGTGCGTGCGCCCAGCGGCAGCCAGACGGTGAATCGGCTGAACCCGGCCTGGTCCGGGGTCGCCTGCTGGGAGGTGGCCCCGACGCGTCCGCCG
Source organism: uncultured Propionibacterium sp. (assembly GCA_937867175.1). Lineage (GTDB taxonomy): Bacteria > Actinomycetota > Actinomycetes > Propionibacteriales > Propionibacteriaceae > Brooklawnia. The sequence goes on from CALMKG010000020.1 coordinate 4,695, forward strand.
TGCGCCTTGGCCACCGCGGCCACGATCGCCAACCCGAGCCCGGTAGAGCCTTCTTCGTCGTGCGCGCGGGCAGCGTCCGCCTTGGTGAAGCGTTCGAAGATGTGGTCAAGCAGCCCAGCTGCGATCCCCGGGCCGTTGTCGGCGACCGTGACCCGCGCCCAGCCCGACTCCTCGGCCAGTGAGGCGATCACCGTGGTGCCTTCCGGGGTGTGCTTTCGGGCGTTGCCGAGCAGGTTCGCCATGACTTGGTGCAGCTGGCCCGGATCGCCTTGGACATACATCGGCCGGTCGGGCACCTCCACCCGCCAGACGTGCCGGGGGCTGGCGGCGCGGGCGTCGCTGACCGCGTTGAGCAAGGTCTCGCCCAGATCCACCTGCGTGGTGGCCAGTTCGGGACCGTTGTCCAGCCGGGCCAGCAGCAGCATCTGCTCGACCAGTCTGCTCATCCGTTGTGACTCCGACTCGATGCGTCCCAGCGCGAAGACCGTGTCGTCGGGCAACCGGTCGCGTCCGCGCCGGGTGAGTTCGGCATAGCCGCGGATCGCGGCCAGCGGGTTGCGCAACTCATGGCTGGCGTCGGCGACGAATTGGCGTACCCGGGTCTCGGACGCCTGTCTGGCCTGCAGCGAGGCCTCCACGTGGTCGAGCATCGAGTTGAAGGCGGCGCCGACGCGTCCCACCTCGGATTCGTCGTCCACCTGGCCGTCGGGCACGCGGACGCCGATCTCGACCTCGCCCGACTCCAGCGGCAGCGCGGCCACCTGCGTGGCCGTCTCGGCGAGGCGCTTGAGCGGACGCAGCGAGTTGCGCACCACCACCGTCGATACCCCCGCCGCCACCGCCGCGGCCGCCAAGGTCAGCACCATCTCGATCCACAGCATCCGGTCGATGATGTCGTGGGTGGTGGTCAGTGGCGCCGCCGCGGCCAGCAGCGTCCCGTTGCTCTCGACCGCAACCGCCCGGTACTCACCCAGGTCGTCGATGCGCATCGGGTGGATCTGGCCGTCGCGGGGCACATTGAGCAGGGCGGCGATCTGGGTCTCGGGGGCCGGACCGGACCCGTAGTCCCAGACGACCGACGCCTGCACGCTACCCGCCGAGGTCACCAGCAGCGAGATGCTGCCCGACGGCAGCCCACCGGGACGCAGCTTCGGGTGCCCCGTGGACGGCTCCCCAGGCGGACCAGTGTCGGGTGCGGGCGGCGAGACGTCGGTGGCCCCCACTGCGTAGAGCAGCTGCTGGTCCAGTGATGCGGTCAGGATGCGGGAGACCAGGAAGCTCGACAGCGCGGTGAGCGCCACCGCAACCACGGTGACGATCAGCGTGATCCGGATGACCAGCTGCCGGCTGAGCGTCCGATTACTCCGCCGGCTTGAGGACATACCCCACTCTCCGCATGGTGTGGATCATGGGTGCGCGTCCGGCGTCGATCTTCTTGCGCAGGTAGCTGATGTAGAGCTCGACGACGTTTTCCTGGCCACCGAAGTCGTAATTCCACACCCGGTCGAGGATCTGCGCCTTGCTCAGCACGCGGCGTGGGTTGCGCATCAGGAAGCGCAGCAACTCGAACTCGGTGGCGGTCAGCTGAATCTGTTCACCGGCCCGGGTCACTTCGCGGGCGTCCTCGTCCATCACCAGGTCGCCGACCACCAGCAGCGATTCAGCGCGCGTCGCGGTGGCGCCGCTGCGTCGCAGTACCGCGCGCAGCCGCGCGATCAGCTCCTCCAGGCTGAACGGTTTGGTGACGTAGTCGTCCCCGCCAGCCGTGAGTCCGGCGATGCGGTCGGCGACGGCGTCCTTGGCGGTCAGGAAGATCACCGGAATGTCGGGCTGGGTGGCGCGGATTCGGCGCATCACCTCGAGGCCGTCGAAGTCGGGGAGCATCATGTCGAGGACGATGGCGTCTGGATGTACCTCACGGGCGACCTTCACCGCCTGTGTCCCGGTGGCGGCGGTGTGGGCCTGCCATCCCTCGTAGCGCAGCGCCATGTCGAGGAGCTCGGTGAGGCTGGGTTCGTCGTCCACGGCCAGCACGCGCAACGGGGTGCCATCGGCGCGGGTGAGTTGCTCGTCGTCGTTCGCCATGACAGCAGGGTGACAGGTTCAGCTCCCATTCCGCTGTGGAATCACTGTGTATTCGCTGTGAAATCTGTGTGACAGGACGATTTGCCGGCTCGGACGCCAACGGCGTCGGCTGACGTGGCAGTTCAGAGCTGTGTCGAGCCCAACTTCGGCTGATAGAGGTCAACGCCCTCGTTGTCCAGCGAGGCGAGCCGGCGTCGTCCGAACAGCAAAGTGTCGAGCCCGGTATAGGACGCGCCGACCGCCAGGAAGACCACGCCGAGGCTTGCCAGTGCCACGTTGTACTCGAAGCCGCCGTCGTTGGCGAACAGCCCCGACGTCCAGCGCAGCAGCGCGATGATCGCGATGTTCTCGATGACGACCATGGCCGCCACGAACCGGGTGAGCAGCCCGAGCGCCAGCATGGCACCCCCCAAGGCCTCCAGCAGGACCGTGCCCCAAGCGATCAATTCCGGCTGCGGCAGTCCTGCCTCGCTCACCCGCGCGACCTGGCTGGGCATGCCCTCAATCTGCCAGCGGAACCAAGCGCGGCCGATCAGGATGGCGGCGAATCCCAGCCGGGCCACGAGCAGCAGAC
>CALMKG010000021.1 GCA_937867175.1 uncultured Propionibacterium sp.
GTCTTCAAGTTGCGGTTGTTCACCCCGATCAGGCGGGCACCGAGATCAACCGCCCGACTGGCCTCGTCGGGCGTGTGCACCTCGACCAAGGGCGTGAGCCCCAAGTCCAGTGCGAGCTTGTGCAGATCGGCCAACTGCCGGTCGCCCAGCGCGGCGACGATCAGCAGCACCAAGTCGGCACCGTGGGCCCGGGCCTCGTAGACCTGGTAGGGCTCGACCACGAAGTCCTTGCGCAGGACCGGCAGGTCGACGGCCGCCCGCACCGCGTCCAGGTCGGCCAACGACCCGCCGAAGCGACGCCGTTCGGTGAGCACCGAGATCGCCGATGCGCCGCCAGTCGCATAGGCGCGTGCCAGGTCGGCGGGCGCTGGGATGTCGGCCAAGGCACCCTTGGACGGGCTGGACCTCTTCACCTCAGAGATCACCGACAGCCGCGGACCGCTGAGGGCTCGCAGCGCGTCGCGGCTCGGTGGTGCCTCGACTGCCTGGGCAGCGATCTTGTCGAGCGGCAACCTTGTCATCCGCTCAGCGAGATCCTCCCGAACACCGGCGACGATCTCCTCCAGGACATTGCTCACGAAATCTCCTCCTCAACACGCTCCAGACCGCTGGCCCGGGCCACGGAGCCCAGCACGGCTGCCGCCTTGGCGCGGGTCTCCTCGTCCTCGTTCAGTGGCACCGAGTCGGCCACGATTCCCGCGCCCGCCTGCACATAGGCGACGCCGTCCTTCAGCAACGCGGTACGGATGGCGATCGCCGCGTCCGAATCGCCGGTGAAGTCGAAGTACCCGACCACTCCTCCGTACGGTCCGCGGCGCGACACCTCGAGGTCGTCGATGATTTCCATCGCCCGCACCTTTGGTGCCCCTGATAGCGTACCCGCCGGGAAACAGGCCATCGTGACGTCCAACGCACTGCGGCCGGGCTGGACTCGTCCCACCACACTGGCCTCCAGGTGCATGACGTGGCTGTAGCGGTGCACAGCCATGAACTCGGTCACCTCGACCGTGCCGGGTTCGCAGACCCGGCCCAAGTCGTTGCGGCCCAGGTCGACCAGCATCAGATGCTCGGCGCGCTCTTTCTCGTCCGCCAACAGTTCCTGCTCCAACGCAAGGTCGCCGGCGGGGTCCGCCCCGCGCGGGCGGGTGCCGGCTATCGGCCGGGTGGTCGCCAAGCCGGATTTGACGGTAACCAACGCCTCGGGGCTCGACCCGACCAGCGCGAACGGCCCGTCCTGACCGACCAGCCGCAACAGGTACAGGTAGGGGCTTGGGTTGGTCAGCCGCAGCTCCCGGTAGACGGCCAGGGCGTCGGCGTCGGTTGCCAACTCGAAGCGTTGGCTCGGCACCACTTGGAAGACGTCACCGGCCCGGATGTGCTCCTGCGCTTGTTCGACCATCGCCATGAACTCGTCGCGGCTGCGCTGCCGTTTGACCTGGCCGGACGCATTCGGCGTCCGGGTGGCCAATAGGCTGCGCCGGGGTTCGGCGAGCCGGGCGGCCATCGACTGGACGCGGTCGACCGCGTCCCGCCAGGCTTGCTCGGCCCGCTCGGACGAGGCGTCGTAGTTGATTGCGTTGGCGATCAGCCAGACTTCGCCGGTGTGATGGTCGAGCACCGCCATGTCGCTGGCAAGCATCATCACCATCTCAGGCACGCCGATGTCATCCGGGTTGGTGTCGGGAATGCGCTCGTTCTCGCGGACCAGGTCGTATCCGAGGTAGCCAACCATCCCGGAGGTGAACGGTGGCAGCCCTGGAGCGCGGGGGGTATGCAGCGACTCCAAGACCTCACCGAGCACGCGAAGTGGCGCGCCCTCGGTGGGCAAACCCGTGATCGGACGCCCACGCCAGCTGATCGTGCCGTGGTCGGCCACCAAGGTGGCGGCACTGTTCACCCCGACGAAAGACCAGCGCGACCAAACCCCTTGCTCGGCGGACTCGAACAGGAAGGTGCCGGCCCGGTCGCCGCACAGGTGTTCGTAGAGTCCGACCGGGGTGAGGTCGTCGGCGAGCAGCCGGGCATGGATGCTGATCACCCGTCGGGTATTGGCCTGTTCGATGAACTCGTCCAGGCTTGGGCGGATCAATGACTCGGCTATCACTTGCCCTGCGCCGCCATGAGCACGCTGCGGGATCTCATCGGCCATGGCGCCATTGTTACCCATGGCGCCCAAGCGGCACGTTCGCGTTCCCAATGGCGGACGCCTCTGCGCTGCGATTCAGGACAGCTTCTCTAGAACCAGTTCACGCACGCGCGCGGCGTCGGCCTGACCCTTCATCGCCTTCATCACCGCACCGATCAGCGCGCCGGCCGCCTGGACCTTGCCGTCCCGGACCTTCTGGGCGACCGCAGGATTGGCCGCGATCGCGACGTCGACCGCCTCGGCGAGGGCACCCTCATCGCTGACCACAGCAAGACCGCGGGCAGTCACCACGTCCGCGGGCTCCCCCTCGCCGGCCAGCACGCCGTCGATGACCTGACGAGCCAGCTTGTCGGTCAGCGTGCCGTCGTCCACCAGTCGCTGCAGGTCAGCCACCTGGGCCGGACCCATACCCACCTCGTCGAGCCCGACACCGGCTTCGTTGGCGCGGCGGGCCAGTTCGGTCAGCCACCATTTTCGGGCGGTGGCCGGCGATGCGCCGGCGCTGACCGTCTGCTCGATCAGGTCGATGGCACCCTCGTTGCCGTTGACGTCGCGCATCTCCAGGTCGGTGAAACCCCAGTCGGCCTGCAGTCGGATCTTGCGTTCGGACGGTGGCTCGGGCAGTGTCGTGCGCAGCTGCGCCACCCATTCGCGGCTGGGCGCCACCGGCACCAGGTCGGGTTCGGGGAAGTAGCGATAGTCCTCAGCGGTCTCCTTCGAGCGGCCTGCGGTGGTGTACCCCTCCTCATGCCACATGCGGGTCTCCTGGACCACCCGTCCGCCGCCCGCCAGCACCGCGCCTTGTCTGCGGATCTCGTAGCGCAGTGCGGCCTCGACCGACCTCAGCGAGTTGATGTTCTTGGTCTCGGTGCGCGTGCCAAGTT
>CALMKG010000022.1 GCA_937867175.1 uncultured Propionibacterium sp.
GCCTTGTTGACCGGGCCGCCCAGGTCGAAGCACATCATCAGGCCGAGCACGACGCCCAGTGCAATGGCTGATCCGCCCGACATGCCCTCCAAGGCGGAGTAGAGCGAGGTGGTGATCCAGGCGAGTGGCTTGCCGAGCAGGATGTACATCAGGCCACCGGTGAGCAGCGTCACCACCAGCGGGATGATGACTACGGGCATCAGACCGGCCAGCCAGCGGGGGGCCTTGTAGGAGCCGATCCACATTGCCAGCAGGCCCGCGATGAGGCCGGTGATGAGGCCGCCGATGAAGCCGGCGCCGAGGGCGACGGAGATCGCGCCACCGACGAAGCCGGGGGCGATGCCGGGACGGCCGGCGAGTGCGTAGGCGATGTAGCCGGACAGGGCCGGCACCAAGAAGCCGAAAGCGGCCCCGCCGATCTTGAACATGATTGCGCCGAGGTAGAAGATGCCGGCGCCCCAGCCTTGGGCGATTGCGAGGTCTGCGAGGGAGCCGTACGAGGCGCAGCTTGCAGCATCCACTCCGGCGGCCCAGGAGGGCAGCGCGTCGCAGTTGGGAGCCAACGCGATGTCGTAGCCGCCGAGCAGGAAGCCGAGCGCGATGAGCAAGCCGCCGGCCGCCACGAACGGGATCATGTAGGACACGCCGGTCATCAACGCCTGCTGGATGCGCTTGCCCCAGCCGAGTTTGGCGCCTTCGGCGCCGGTCTCGCCAGAGGCAGCCGAGGTTCCCGAGACGCGCCGGGCGTTCGGATTCTTCGAGGCATCGAGCGCCTCGGCCACCATCTTCGCCGGCTCATTGATGGCGCGCTTGACGCCGGACTCGATCACGGGCAGCCCGGCAAACCGCTCCCGATCTTTGACGCCGACGTCGGTGGCGAAGATGACCGCCGCCGCCCGACGGATCGTCTCGGCTGGCAGCGGGGTCACCGCGCCTGATCCCTGGGTTTCGATCTGCACGTCCACCCCGGCCTCTTCGCCTGCTGCAACGAGGGAGTCAGCTGCCATGAAGGTGTGGGCGATGCCGGTGGGGCAGGCGGTGACACCGACGATGATCGGCTTCTCGACCTTCTGGGTGGCCGTGGTGACGGCCGCCGCAACGGGCGCGGCTGCGGGGGCTGGCTGCACGACGGCTGTCACGAGTGCGACGATCTCATCGGGGGACTTCGCTGCCCGCAGCGAGGCGAGGAAGTCCTTCTTGATCAGCGCCCGAGCCAACTGGGTCAGCAGCTTCAGGTGGTCGGCGTCGCCGTCAGCGGCTGCCGCGATCAGGAAGACGAGGTCGGATGGGCCGTCCTTGGCGCCGAAGTCGACCGGTCGAGACAACCGTGCGAAGGCGAGTGAGGCTTGGGAGACCGCCGCGGAACGGCAGTGTGGGATGGCGAAGCCGCCGGGCAGGCCCGTGGCGGCCTTGCCCTCGCGCTCCATGGCGTCGGCCGTCAGGCCGGCAGCGTCGGCTCGGCCGGCGTCTGCGACCAACTGGGCGAGTGACGCGATGACGGCGTCCTTGGTGGCGCCGAGGTCAGCGTCCAGCGCCACCAGGTCATTGGTGATGAGTTGCATCGGGGCCTTTCTGTTCGTGGGCGAAGGTTGGTGGTCAGGCGATACGGGTGACGGGCACCTGATCGGGGTGCACGACTTCGGGATGGGGCAAAGAGGTGCCGGGTAGGCCCGCTGCGGCGGACCCGTAGGCCGTTGCGTTCGCCAGGCAGCGGTCGGGTGAGTATCCCGCAGCCTCGGCGAGCACGAATCCGGCGACCGCGGAGTCGCCGGCGCCAACCGTGCTGAGCACGGTGACTTTCGGGGTGGTGGAATGCCACGCACCCTCAGCGTTCACCAGGACCGCGCCGGCCGCACCCAGGGTGACGAGCACGTTCGCGATGCCTCGGGCGTGTAGCGCACGCCCGGCCTCGACGATCGCGGACACCTCGCCAGCCTCGGCGGATGCCTCGAAGGCCGCAGCATCACCACCGGTGAGCTGCGCCAGCTCATCGGAGTTGGGCTTGACCAAGTCGAACGCAGCACTTGGCAGAGCCTCGATGACCGCGTCCAAGGCGGCCCCCGAGGTGTCGATGGCAACCTTGCACCCGAGCCGTTTCAGTGCGGGGGTCAAGGTGGCGTACCAGTCGTCGGGGGCGCCGGGCGGCAGCGAGCCGGACAGCACGACCCAGTCCGCGCCCCGGGCGTCATCAAGCAGAAGCGCCGTTGCCGCGTCCACCTGGGCGGCGCTGAGGGCCGGACCAAGCTCGTTGATCTTGGTGGTCGTGCCGTCTGGTTCGGTGATGGCGGTGTTGGTGCGGACCCGGTAGGGGCCGTCCACCGTGCGTGCGTGAGCCTGGACGCCGGCGGTTTCGACCAGCGGCAGGAAGCCCCCGTCGGCGAATGACAGTACGGGTATGACCGGGACACCGGCGTAGGAGATACAACGGGCGACATTGATGCCCTTGCCGCCAGCCTCTTCGCTGACGGTGATCGCCCGGTGGACCTCACCCCGGGCTAGTGGTACGTCCAATCCGATAGTCTTGTCCAGACTCGGGTTGGCCGTGAATGTGACGATCATGCGACCACTACCTCCACTCCTTGTTCGGTGAATTCGGCACGCACCGCGTCGGTGATGCCGTCGTCAGTAATGAGCACGTCCACGTCCGAGAGCCTCGCGAACGAGTGGAGCGATTCGGTGCCGATTTTTGAGCTGTCGACCAGAGCCACTACGCGCCGGGCGATGCTGACCATAGCCCTCTTGACCATGGCTTCGTCGAGGTCAGGGGTAGAAAAGCCGTGTTGGGCGGACATTCCGTTGGCGCCCAGGTATGCGATGTCGACGCGCAGGCGGCCGAGCGCGTCCGCGGCGCTCGCGCCAACCACAGACTGGGTCAGACCACGCACGCGCCCGCCCAGCATCAGGACGTCTGTGGTGTCCTGCGCCGAGAGCAGGGCCGCGATGGCGACAGAGTTGGTGATGACTGTGGGTAGGGGGGCGTCCTCGGGGAGCAGGGCCGCAAGTTGGCCCGTTGTCGTGCCGGCGTCGAGGATCATGCTGCCGTGCGCGGCAGGTAGATAGTCAAGCGCACGACGGGCAATCGCGGACTTCTGGGGGATGTTGTGCGCCTCCCGCTCCACGAGGCCGAGCTCGGGTGCGAAGATCCCCGTCGCGCGGGGGAGTGCGCCGCCGTGGACGCGCTGGAGCAGACCGCGTTCGTCGAGCAGCTCGAGGTCGCGTCGGATTGTCTCGGTCGTGACACCGAATCGGCCGGCGAGCTCGGCTACTGCCACCCGATCGTGCTCGTGCGCGAGTGAAACGATCAGCCGCTGGCGTTCTTCCGCGTACATCCAACCTCCTGATGTGGTTATCCATTGTTTTACATTAGATTGCGTTGGTTTGCAACTCTTGCGGAGTAAAGACTGCTGTGGCAAGATGTGGGAATACTTTGATTGAAAGGGTGGGTCACATGACTGCAGCAGATCTCTTGACCGGAACCGGCGTCGTTCCCGGCATCGCCTACGCGCCCGCAGGATGGGCGCGCAAGCCGCCCCAAGTCCCTGTCGACACCCGCATCATCGCCGAGGAAGATCGTGCGGCCGAGACCGAGCGCTTCCGTGCGGCAGCCGAGACCGTCGCAGCACGCTTCGCCGCCAGAGCCTCCGCCGCCACCGGGGCCGCCAGTGAAGTCCTGGCCGCCACCGCCACGCTCGCGGAGGATCGCGGCTGGATTCGCACGGCCACCCGCCAGATCGGTGCGGGCAAACCCGCCACCACCGCCACGGCGGAAGCCATCGCCAAATTCGTCTCGCAGTTCGAGAAGATCGGTGGCTTGATGGCAGAACGCACCACCGACCTGAAAGACATCCGCGACCGCGTCATCGCCGAGATCCTCGGACTTCCCGAGCCGGGCGTACCGCAACCTGACCAGCCCATCATTCTGCTGGCCCCAGACCTTGCACCGTCCGACACTGCGGGGCTCGACCCGAGCAAGATCCTCGGGCTGGTGACCCAATTCGGCGGGCCCACCAGCCACACTGCGATCATCGCCCGGCAGCTGGGTATCCCGTGCATCGTCGCAACCCCCGATCTCGGCTTGGTCGAGGACGGAACGGCCATCCTGGTGGATGGCACCACCGGGACCATTCGCTGGGGCGTCGCCGAGGCAGAGGCTCGCGAGTTGGTGGCCGCCGATGCGAACAGGCGCGAGACGGTCCGCGCCTGGAAGGGCCCCGGCCGACTGGCATCCGGCGAGCACGTGCAACTGCTGGCCAATGTCCAAGACGGCGCCGGTGCTCGCACCGCTGCTGGGTCACCCGCCGAGGGTGTCGGGCTGTTCCGCACCGAACTGTGCTTCCTGACCGCCCAGACCGAACCCAGCGTGCCGGAGCAGGCCGCGATCTACCGGGAGGTGCTTGATGCCTTCCCGGGCAAGAAGGTGGTCATCCGGACGCTGGACGCCGGCTCTGACAAGCCCGTGCCCTTCGCCGACCATTCACATGAGGAGAACCCGGCGCTCGGCGTCCGGGGTGTGCGTCTGTCGTTCGCGAGGGAGGGGCTGCTGGAACACCAGCTGGACGGCATCGCCGAAGCGGCCGTGGGCCAACAAGGAGACAAGTCGTCGGTCTGGGCGATGGCCCCGATGATCGCAACCGTTGACGAGGCGCGGCGGTTCGCAGCCGCGGTGCGCTCGCGAGGACTGCTTGCCGGGGTCATGGTGGAGGTGCCGTCAGTTGCTCTGCTGGCCGAGGCGTTCCTGAATGAGGTCGACTTCATGTCGATCGGTACCAACGACCTCACCCAGTACACGATGGCCGCCGACCGTATGGCGCCCGACTTGGCGTATCTCACCGACCCGTGGCAGCCGGCAGTGCTACGGCTGATCGCCTCGACCGCGGCTGCCGGCCTGAAGTTGGGCAAACCTGTGGGCGTCTGCGGTGAGGCGGCAGCCGACCCCGTCCTCGCCTGCGTTCTGGTCGGGCTGGGTGTGACCTCGCTCTCGATGGCGTCCGCGGCGATCCCTGCCGTCGGCGTTACCTTGGCCAACGCGACGCTCGAGCAGTGCCGCCAGGCCGCTGGGGCGGCGCTGCAGGCCACGACTGCTGCGGATGCCAAGGCGGTCGCGCTGGAAGTCCTTGGCAGCTGACAGCTTCCATTCACACTCGTGCAGCGCCCCTTGGCTAGTGTGTTCCCATTCTGGAACTGTGTTCGCACGACAAGACAAGGGGTCAGCTGTGAAACTCACCTTGGGTACTTGGGACCGCACCGCGGTCGCGCCGTCCACCGTAGCTGTCCCAGTGCCCAGGGGCCGTTTCGAAGCTCGGCGCAAGAGGGTCTGCCTCGCCTTGGCTGCGGCCTTGGCTTGGACGGGACTCAACGTTGCGCCCGCGAATGCAGTCACCCACGGGGTCCTGGACGGCAACGGTCACCCGTACGTCGGCTTGATGGTCGCGAAGGATAGCGAGGGTGAACCGCAGTGGCGGTGCAGCGGAACGCTCATCTCGCCGACCATCTTCCTCACCGCCGGCCACTGCACGGCTGGCGCTGCCCGGGTTGAGATCTGGTTCGACGCCGACCTGACGGATGCCTCCGCGCACGATTATCCGGACCAGGGCGACGTGGCCGGCACACCGTACTCCCATCCGCTGTATGACGAGGCTGCCTTCTACCTGTACGACCTGGGTGTGGTGGTGCTCGATGAGGAAGTCAGCATGCCGGAGTACGGTGCGTTGCCCGAGCTGAACCTGCTCGACAAGCTCGCGACCCAGCGCGGTAGGCAGGACGTGACGTTCACTGCTGTCGGTTATGGGCTGCAGCGGAGTTTCCCCGATGCGGCGTCCTGGAAGAATCAAGCCGACCGCGTGCGCATGGTCGCTTACCCGAAGCTGAACCAGATCAACACCGGATTCACCGGTGACGGGTCGCTGGTGCTTTCTAACAATGCACGTACCGGTGGGACCTGTTTCGGCGACTCGGGCGGTCCCAACTTCATCGGGTCGTCCAACGTCATCGCCGGTGTCACCTCGTTCGGAAACAACGACACCTGCGCCGGCACCGGAGGCGTCTACCGTGTCGACCGGGTCGATGACCTTGAGTGGCTCAACACCTTCAACGACTGATTGCCCGGCACCGGGCCCGGGCAATCAGTGGCGAATCACCGTTTCAGACTGTGCAACACAGACCAGCAGCGCAACCAGGCCAGCAGCTAGGTGTGGGTGTCGCCGGCATCGATCAGGTGGCCACGGCTCAGCCGCCGACGATGACCCGCTTCTCGCCATCGGCGATCTGTTGGATCAGTTGCTGGCGCGACAGGGTGTACGGGCCACACTCACAACCGGCCTCAAGGTCGTCGCTGACCGCCGGGTCGGCGACATCCAACAGATCGAACCAGTCGCGCCCGAGCCGGGACGCGTGGTGGCCCAGGTCTTCGTAGTCCTTGCGTCCGTGGGAGACGGCATGGAGCACCGAGTGATAGACGTGACCCGCTGCGGTGTCGTAGATAGCCGCCAGATGATGCGAGTGGGGGCATTGGACCATTAGCACGAGGTTGTCGCTGGGGTTCTGTCCGAGTGCCTCGAAGGCGCGACTCGCGGTCTTCTCGCGGATCTGGTGGCTGGTTTCCATAGAGGGACACTACGCCGATGGTTGTCGTGTCGTGGGGTCTTCGCGGGAGGTCTGCGGGCCCGCCGTCCGTGTGGCCCACCGGGCATGCTCCGAAGTCAAGAGCGTTGACTTGGCGTCGAGTCCGCCGACATAGCCACCCAGCCCACCGTCGCTGCGAAGCACCCGGTGGCAGGGGACCACGATGGGCAGGGGATTGGTGGCACAGGCGGCGCCCACCGCCCTGGCCGCAGCGGGGTTGCCGACCTTCTCGGCGACCTGCTTGTAGCTGTGGGTGAACCCGTAGTCGATCCGGGGCAGGTACTGCTGCACCTTGTGGCGGAACCCTGTGGAGAGCCGTTGGTCCAACTGAACGTCGAACCGGTGACGATCGCCGGCGAAGTACTCGTCGAACTGGGCAGCGAGGCCGTCGAGGCGGCTGGGGGAGTGCAGGATGCGGGGGCTGACCCGCCTTGAGAGCTCTTGCAGTACCTCGTCGAAGCCCTCACGTTCGTAGGCGACACGCAGCAGCCCGCGACCTGTCTGGGCGAGCAGCAGCCTGCCGACCGGTGTGTCGATGGTCCGGCAGGCAATGTCGAAGGTGCCGGCATCGGTCTGGTTGCTCATTCGGTTGCTCCCTTCTGGTCATCGACCGTGGTCATCCGGCGGCGTAGGGTCTTGCCTCTGCCGAGTCATGGGCGGCGACTACAGCAGCGGCACCAGGTCTGCGACCGACTCCAGCACCACCGATGGCCGGTACGGGTAGCTCGCGATGTCTTCGCGGCTGGTCGATCCCGTGAGGACGAGCACCGTGGTCAGACCAGCCTCCATGCCGGCCACGATGTCGGTGGTCATGGTGTCGCCGATCATGCCGGTCGACTCGGAGTGCGCCTGGATTCGGTTGAGAGCCGTGCGGAACATGATGGGATTCGGCTTCCCGATGACGTAGGGCTTCTTGCCGGTCGCTGCGGTGATCATGGCGGCGAACGCACCGGTTGCCGGGACGATTCCTGTCGTGTCGGGTCCGTGCGTGTCTGGATTGGTGATGATGAACCGGGACCCGGCGTTGATGAGCCGGATCGCGCGAGTGATGTTGTCGAAGGTCAACGCTCTTGTCTCGCCCAGCACCACGTACTCGGGATCGACATCGGTCAGGACGAATCCCGATTCGTGCATTGCGGTGGTCAGTCCGGCCTCGCCCATCACGAACGCCGTCTTCTCGCCACTCTGGTTGGTCAAGAAGGTGGCGGTCGCCATCGCCGAGGTCCAGAGGTTCTTCTCCGGGACGTCAAGCCCCGAGCGGGCCAGCCGGGCAGCGAGGTCACGGGGGGTGAAGACGGAGTTGTTGGTCAGCACGAGGTACCGGCGCCCGGTCTCCTGCCATTTGGCCAGCAGTTCGGCGGCACCGGCCAAGGGTCGGTCTCCATGCACCAGGACGCCGTCCATGTCAGTCAGCCAGCACGTCAGATCGCGCAGTTCAGTCATGCCTCAACTGTCTCATGCCCACGGCGGGGTGCCCGCATCGTCCGGCCGGTGCTCGGAGCTGGGCGTCCTCATTCGCCTGAACGCAAGGGGAGCAGCCAACTCAGAGCCTTCTGTCAGGTAGACCCGTATCTGTCACCAGCGTCTAGGGCTAGTGCCAAGTAGTTGCGAGAGATGACCGCAGAACAGGTTTCGCAGGTAGTTGGCACAATCCGGAGCCGCCTGCGCCTCATCACCTAACTCCAGCATGGACGTTACTAGAGAAGCAAGGGCGCAGGACCAAGCATCACTGCGCCAGGCCAAAGAACCTGGCTACAGTCCAGGCGCATGAGAGCGACCAACCAACAGTCCCTGATCTCCGCCGTCTTCGAAGCAGCCGAGCGCGCTACGCACAGCCTCACCCACCTCGTGCCCGACATCGACCGGGACCGCAGCGAGTACGCCGTCGTTAGCGTGCTGCTGGAGGAGGCGTGGATCGCGCAGAGGTAGCGGCCCGGGATCAGGCGATCAGGCGCGAGGAGCCGCCCCGCCGTCCGCGAAGCCCTCGAACGTGCGGAGGTCCCGCTTGGGCTCGGGAAGGCCGTCACGGCGGCGCTGGGCCTCCTTGCGGCGATCCTCTCGCTCTTCGGCCTCGAAGACCTTGGCGAGTGCCTCCAGATCGGCCTGGAGGGTGTCCTTGGGGTGCTGCTGGGTCATGACGGCCCCTCCTATGGTGGGCTTGTGTGGCTGGGTGCTATCGAGCGTAGGCGCACAGGTGTCCGAGTCGCAGAACGCATCGGTTACGAGAGACAGGCGCGGATCAGGAGGATGAGGCCGACAAGGAGAAGCGAGCCGTAGAACGGCGTGATGGCCCAAGACTTCCACACGGAGGCGTCTGTCTTCCATTCGTTCAAGAACTGGAACCGTGGCCCCTTCCCCGGCGTATCCACCGCTCCCTTGGCCTCGTCGTCTGCCTCGTCGGGTGTGATGTCCCGCTGGCCCTCGGACACGTGCCTACAACGGCCAACCTCGCCAGGGTCGAGGCTGAACAGCGGAATGCCCTTCTTGCGCGCCACCGCGTCGTAGAGGGCTCTGTACGCCTTCTCCCTATCGAGGTAATGAGCGTCCAAGAACATGAAGAGAAGCACCGCTCCGAGACCGAGCGCAATGACCGACCAGGCGTTCTGCGTCATGCCATAGCCGTAGGTGGCTGTGACTACAGGTAGCAGCCAACTCTTGGTGCTCGTTGACGCCGCAGACATGCGAGTGACGACCGATTGGATGAAGTCGAGATGCTTGTGCAGGTCCTCGCGACTTGGACCCTTGCTGTCCGCGTCGCCCTTGTCGTCCGTCACGGGTTCACGGTCCTGCATGCTTCACGCACTGCCGCAAGGGTCTGATCCTTCTCGGCCTCGCCGTAGTCTGTCTCCTCTGGCCAGATAGGTCCCATCGCATCCCCGACCCAGCGGGGCACGAGGTGCACGTGGAGATGGAAGACGGTCTGGGTTGCCGCCTCTGCGTTGGACTGGATGACGTTCAGCCCCTCAGGGTGCACCGCTTCTCGGATCGCCCCAGCGAGCCGAACTGTTGCGCGGGCCAGATGAGCCGCCTTCTCCTCCGAGAGTGACCAGATGTCCGGAACGTGCTCTCTCGGCACGACCATGGTGTGGCCAAGTACGGCGGGCTCGGTCGGGAAGAAGGCGACGACATGCTCGTCCCGGTAGACCTCGCGGGCGTCCGGGTCCTCGCGCTGGACTATCTCGCAGAACGGGCAATCTGCCGGGGTCATGACCATCTGACGACACCCTGGTCAGCCCAGGAGGGCAGTTGGCGGCGCAGTTCATTGAAGGTCGCCTTGGTGTCGATCCGCGACGTGTACCAGTCCTTCTGCGTGGGATCGAAGACAGGTACACCGTTGAGGCCAAGCGCCTGGAAGGGGTCCTCGCCGGGCGAGTCCGCACCGTCGCTCAGAGAGGCCAACCCGTGGATGCGCACTCCCAGCAGAGGCTTCTTCATTGACCAGGCACGTTCGATCTCGTACTGAACGTAGTGGCGCTCGGAGGTCTTGCGTCCGATGAGGACGATGACCGCCTTCTTGTAGTTCATCTCCTTGTCGATCCAGTTCTGGATGGCAGTCTCGGTCTTGTACCGAACCTGCTCCCAGTTCTGTCCGGTGATCTCTGGCGCTCCAGTGAGCGCGTCGATCTGACGGACCAACTGGACGCGGTGCACGTCGTTGTCGTAGTGGAATGAGTAGAAGACTGACTTGGCCATTGCGGCTCCCTTCGCGTGGTCCCCGGTCTCGCCCGGGCTCACGAACATCTGTAGCAGGCGGGTCCGACACTCCTGGATCACCGCCCGTGGAGATGGGGTGCAGCGGACACTTCCCCTCGCCGCTGCACCCCATCGGACCTACTTGACCCGCATCTGGATGCGAGTGCCCTCGCTGATGTGAGTCGCGTACTCGGTCAACTCGGGATCGGAGATCGACCCGCCGACCCGAGACCACTCGCGCCGTAGCACGGGCTTGATCTCTGAGACGGGCCGACCCTTGTAGCGCCGGGCGAGGGAGTCGAACATCTTCTGATAGTCAGAGGCGATGTCCTTCAGAGCGGGCCGAACAGCCTTCTCCAGTTCCTTCTCCCAGCCGGGATTCATCTTGAAGTTGGCCATGGCTCACACCCGCTGACTGATCGTCGTGCTCGGGTGGCGCTGGGCCGTGGACTCCTTGACGAACCGTCCGGTGATGGTGGAGCGGTGGACGGTCGTCTTGTTGGACGTGCCCCGACCGATCCGCTCGGTCGTGGTCGTCCTAGGACTCCGACGTGCGGTCGAAGCCTTCACGAAGCGCCCGGTGCGGGCGCTCCTACTCGCGGTGCGTGCCATTAGGCAGCCTCCGTTCTGGGCCGTGGCCCATGTGCGAGCACTGCGCATGGAGCGACTAGAGTCGGAGCCCTAGTTCGCCAACTAGACACCAGGCCCTGAGCGCTCCACCCCGGAGTGTTCGGGGCTTCGGTGCTCTTGGGCAGAAGTCTAGTTGCTGCTAATGACAACCATGTAGTTCCTCGTGTGGGCACGCAGACGACCCCCTGAATGGGGATCGTGAACTGACCGGTGTCGGTTTCCATCAAGTGCTTCCTGTCCCCGACGCACCAGACTCTGGTGGATCGAGCGAGCGGATATCGCGATAGAGGTCCTTTTCCGGAAACTCGATCATGTGCGCCGGGGTTGGGCCTCCGATACTGAACACTTTCCATCCCGCGCCGCGCACGAATCTAAGCGTGAAGAGCGTCATAGGCACCTCGACGTACCCCGGCCCGTCTAATCGCTGATCAGCAGCCTCATCGGTCAAAGTCTTCACGTATGCGATCCGAGGGGCTGGGTAGTGGACGTGCGCGGCGATCCCCAGTTGTGACCAGTGCTTCGCGGCCTCGACCCACTCGTCGTCGGTCATCTTGCTCCAGCCTTCGGCCCCCGGGTCCAGGAGAGCCGAGATCAAGTCCCAGTCCGGTCCGCCGTCTCGACCCAGGGCGTTGAGGAACAAGAGCACGGTCGTGACTGGGTTAAAGGGGTTCTCGATCTGCCCCAACTGCTCCTCGCCGTACTCAGGGTCAACGGTAAAGAGCGCGGCCTCGCCCGCCTTGGACTGTCGGGTCAGTGCGAGGTCAAAGTTCCGAGTCCAGCGTTCGCCAGAAGCGTCTGTGAAGGCGATGGCAGCAGTGGGTCCGCTCATGACGTTGCCGGTCTCCATGGAGCAGGCTAGAAGCGGGATCGTGATATCCCACGACTGTCGCGAGCGTGAGGCGAGCACGGGCAATGGAAGAGGTACCGCCAGCGGACCGACTGGTGTCCAACGGTCGAGTGCATTCTGAACACCGATGCAGACGTTCGCGTTGTAGACCGGACGGTCACCTTCGTTGGCGACATGGACGGTCGCCTTGCGCTCGTAGTGACTGCCATCCTCACTGGGCGTTGCCTGAATCTCGACCCAGGCCGAAACCATTCCCGCCTGCCGCTCCTCAGCGTCACTCCGCTGCTCCGCGCGCATCTTGGACAAGGCTCTCTCAGCCCGGCGAGCCCGAGCGCCCTCGCCCGCCGCAAGCAGGAGCGCTACCACAACGGCACCGACTGTCCCGATAGCCGATGCGGCCTCCCACCACGTCGCGCCCCAGATCACGTCAGCCCCTACGCACTCAGTAGTCGTTCGCTACGCCGGACTCGTACAGTCCCTTAGCGGTCTTGGCGTCCCGGACGGCCTGCCGAACGTGGTGCTTGGTCAGGTCGAGGACGCGCATGGTCCCTCCGGTCTCGGCCACGGACTCGATGCGGCGGAACTCGCCCTGGTACTTCTCCGCGAACGCCGCCAACCCGCGCAACTTGGGCAGGGCGTCGGAGAGGTGGTGGCCGTGGGGGTCCACGAGGTCCGCGACGACCTGGCCGGTGTGGTCGGTCCCGAAGAAGATGAAGTCGGGCCGGACGGCCTTCCACGTACCGGAGTCCTCCTTGTAGGCGATGGCCAAGGACTCCTTGGTCGCCCGGGCGGGGTTGCGGTACCAGCCCTTGAAGCCGGGCTGCTCAGCCTCGGAGTCCAGCACCTTCCGCTCCCAGTCGTTGAGCGTGATCGGGTAGGTACCGTCCTCGGCTGCCATGAGGTGCATGAGCCGGGTCTCCAGCGCACTCTCGGTGCCGTCCTTCTCGCGCACCATCGTCTCGGCCTGCGCTGCTTTCGGGACGGTGAGGGAGATGCGTTCGGGTTGGGTGGACATGCCCTCCAGTCGGTCGTACTCCGCCTGCCGCTCGTCCGACAGCCCCTTGCGGGCGACGCGGGTCTGATTGAGCCACTTCCTCGCCAGCGCGTCGGCCTCGTCCTCCACCGCCTCTGCGATCTCAGGCACCCGCCCGAGCGAGGCGACGGCGATGTTGGCCTCCAGGAGGTCATCATCATCCCCGTCCGGACCGACCAGGTGGTCGACGTAGGACGAGCACAGGGCGGGGCTCAGGACGCGCGCAGCGGCCCGGTAGGAGTCCTCAATGGCCCGAGGGTCAGCCGACTCCTGGAACGACTTGTAGGAGAAGCCGCCGCCGATCCGGCCCCGGGCCTCCTCACCGCTCATGGTGAGCACGTCCGCACGAGCCTGCTCGACCTTCTCCTTGTGCTGCACGGCCCGCCCGTCCAGGACCGCGTGCAGGTGCTTGTGCGCCTTCTCCACAGCCTCCTCGACCAGCCCGTCCTTCGACAGCGCTGTGGCCAGCGCGGTGAGCCTGCGGATCGGCTTGACGCCCTTCTTGGGGATCGTCACCGAGGGGAGAGCGGCGAAGGTCTCCCAGACCTCCTGTGGCACCTTCGGGTTGGGGTGCAGGTCCACCGGGTCGAACAGCACGCGGCGTCCCTCGCCGCCTCCGGTATCGCTGTCCTCCTCGTCCTTGGAGGTCGCACCTCTCATCAGCATCTCGGCCACGCCCGTGGCGGTCTTGCGGTCGAAGAACGGCAGCAGGCAGTCCACCGAGTTCAGCAACTCGTTGCCCGGGATACGCCGCGCGAGCGGTGTGCGGATCATCCGCCCCAGCAACTGGGTGATGTGGGTCCGGTCCTTGGCCGGGCGCATCGAGACCAGCACCTCGGCCCGGGGGCAGTCCCAGCCCGTGGA
>CALMKG010000023.1 GCA_937867175.1 uncultured Propionibacterium sp.
GGGACGAGGATGCTCGCTGTCGGGGACGAAGCCGCGGGCGTGCTGGAGGCTGTCCGAGAGCGCCTGCCGTTCGGCGTCGCTGAGCACGTCGTGGGCGACCTTGTGCAGGAACGCCGGGTCGGCCAGCCTGGCCAGCACCATCTCGGGGTTCAGCCGCGGCCACCAGGCGTTCAGGAACATCACGTAGCTGGCCTGCGAGGTGACGATCTCGTCGAAGATCTCGCGTGGCAGGTCGAGCAGTGCGGCGATGTCGGTGGGGAGCTTGCGCCAAAGCGCGTCGAGCAGTGCCTTCTCCACCGCCCGGCGGGCACGATTCGCCTTGTGGGAGGCCAGTATGTCACGTCGGATCGTCGTAAGTTCCGCTGCGTCAAGGGTGAGGATCTCGCCCTTGACGCTCACTCGCAGCCGGGTCTTCTCCGCCACCAGCGGTTCCTGCACGGCCCGGCGTAGCGCCTGGACCATCCGCAGGCTGCCCTTCACCAGTGCGGCGTCGCCCTCGTCCACACGCTGGCTGCCGAAGCCGAGCACATCGGTGGCGAGGTCGCCGACTGACTTGAGCGTCACGGAGTCTTCACCCAGACCGGGCAGGACCCGCTCTATGTAGCGCATGAACAGATCGGTGGGGCCGACCACCAGCACACCGCCCTGCTCGAGACGCTTGCGATAGGTGTAAAGCAGGAACGCCGCCCGGTGCAGCGCGACCACCGTCTTGCCGGTGCCGGGGCCGCCCGAGATGATCGTCACGCCTTGGTGGGGCGCACGGATCGCCTCGTCCTGCTCGGCCTGGATGGTGGCGACGATGTCGCGCATCCGGGGCCCACGGGCCCGCTTCAGCGACGCCATCAAGGCGCCCTCGCCGATCACCACCAGGTCTGTCTGGGTGGTGTCGTCCAGCAGGTCGTCCTCGATGCCGGTCACCTTGTCGTCGCGGCAACGCAGGACGCGGCGGCGGACGACGCCCATCGGGTCGGCGGCGGTGGCGCGGTAGAACGGTTCGGCTGCCGGGGCGCGCCAGTCGATCACCAGCGGTTCGTAGTCGTCGTCGCGCACGCCGATGCGGCCGACGTAGCGCGTCTCTGCGGGGTTGAAGTCGAGTCGTCCGAAGACCAGGCCCTCATGCTCGGCGTCCAGGATCGCCAGCCGTTTGGCGGCCTGGAAGGCGAAAGCGTCCCGCTCGAACAGAGCGGTGCCATCCTCCTCACGCATCCAATCGGCACGGTCGGTCTGGAACTTGGCTCGGCTTTCGGCCTCGACGTTGCGTGCCGAGGCCGTTGCCGTCTCGAGGTGGTCGTACACCTTGTCGACGTGCGCTTGTTCGATGGCCAACTCATTGGCCAGGATCTCGGACGCGTTTGGGGTGTCTGTTTCGGTCAACTTGATCCATCCTCAGAAAAAGACCTGAGGGTCCATGCTACTCCTCGAATCCAAGAGCTCTTCTAGGTGCGGAGTTGGGCACCCGTCCCGTCGCTGTAGAAGATGGCTCCACCCTGGAAGCGTTGGATGACGCCATCGGCGTAGGGGACCTCACCGGAGGTTGGTGCACCCAGTCGGCTGCGCACGTCCGGGTCCAGACGATAGTGGTCCCAGATGGCTCCACTCACGGCGTAGGCGCCAGACTGTGACGTCCAGATGATGACGCCGGTGTCGAATGAGACCAGACGGGAACCGGAGACCGGGCCATCGGATTCGATGCCCACGGCGGTGCCGAGGTGGCCATTGACGCCGCCGGTCGACTTGTAGACGTCACCGATCGCATTCACCACCGGCACCGTACCGGCCATTTCGCCCCGGTCGAAGCGCTCCAGGTCGTTGTACTCGATCAGGTCGATCAACTTGTTCGCGTACTGCGGGTCGGTGGCATAACCGGCCGCGTGGATCGCGCGGGCGAAGCTCTGCGGACTGGTGGTGTTGAACGCGGAGGCGTAACGGCTGTTGTTGCGCAGGAAGTGACCATGGTCGAGGATCGAATCGGTCAGTGACTGGTATGAGCGGAAGTACGCCATCACGGTGACGTTCTGGCCGTTGATCACCTCCCAGGTGGGCAACTTCACGCAATTGGTCGCATAGGGGCCGGTGTCAGAACTGCATTTGACGCCGAAGTAGGCCTGGCCGTAGCGCGACAGTGTGCTGCCGCCCCACCCGGACTCCAGGATCGCCTGGGCCAGTGTCACCGAGGCCGGGACGCCATAGATGCGCTGGGACTCCTGCGCCATCGGGGCAACCGCATTGATGAAGGTCGCAACTTTGGTGTAAGAGACCACTTCGGAGCTGCGTCCGTTGTTGGGCGGGGCGCTGGGGCTCGGTTCGGGTGTCGGTGTTGGGGTGGCCGTCGGGGTCGGCGTCGGTGTCTCCATTGGGGTGGGTGTTTCCGTTGGTGTTGGTGTTGGGGTTGGGGTTTCCGTTGGGGTTGGCGTCGGCGTGCGTTTCGTGGAGATGAGAGATCGGTAGAGC
>CALMKG010000024.1 GCA_937867175.1 uncultured Propionibacterium sp.
CAGGCAGTCGCCGATCTCGTCGTGGGCATGGGGTACGCCGGAGCCGACGCGAAGGCCTCCCGCACGCAGCTATCGGGAGACGGCGGCATCGACGGGATCATCTCCCAGGACCCCCTCGGTCTGAACCGCGTCTACATCCAGGCCAAGCGCTACGCGCCCGATAACGCTGTCGGCAGGCCCGACATCCAGTCGTTCGTAGGCGCGCTGCACGGCCAGCAGGCCAACCAAGGCGTCTTCATTACGACCGGGCGCTTCAGCACCGGCGCCGTCGAGTACGCAGCGGGCGTCTCCACGCGTGTCGTGCTCATCGACGGCCAGCGCCTCGCCGATCTCATGATCCGTTACCGAGTCGGCGTGCAGGCCAAGCGCACGCTCCACATCGTTGAAGTAGACGAGGACTTTTTCGAATGACCAAGGAACAGCAGCGAGCCGAGCTCCACAAGACCATCTGGCGCATCGCCAACGACCTGCGAGGCAGCGTCGACGGCTGGGACTTCAAGTCCTACGTGCTCGGCATCCTCTTCTACCGCTTCATCTCCGAGAACCTCGCCGCGTATCTGAACAAGCTCGAGCGTGAGGCCGGCGACGCCGAATTCGACTACGCCAAGCTCAGCGACAAGGACGCCGAGTTCGGCCGCAAGGACACGGTCGACGAGAAGGGCTTCTACATCCTTCCGAGCGAACTGTTCGAGAACGTCCGCAAGCGAGCTCCGCGCGATGAGAACCTCAACGAGACCCTGTCGCGGGTCTTCGCCAGCATCGAAGGTTCGGCCGTCGGGGCGGCGAGCGAGGACGACCTGAAGGGACTGTTCCACGACCTCGACGTCAACAGCCCGAAGCTCGGCCCGACCGTCGCCAAGCGAAACGAGCGACTCGTCAAGTTGCTCGACGCGATCGGCGAACTCGACTTCGGCAACGGTGGCTTCACCGAGAACACCATCGACGCCTTCGGTGACGCTTACGAGTACCTCATGGGCATGTACGCCTCCAGCGCGGGAAAGTCGGGAGGCGAGTACTACACGCCGCAAGAAGTGTCCGAGCTCCTCGCCCGTATCACTGTCGTCGGCAAGACCCAGGTCAACAAGGTCTACGACCCGGCCGTCGGCTCGGGATCGCTGCTGCTGAAGTTCGCCAAGGTTCTCGGCAAGGACAACGTCCGGCAGGGCTTCTACGGCCAGGAGATCAACCTCACCACGTACAACCTCGCGCGGATCAACATGTTCCTGCACGACATCAACTACGAGAAGTTCGACATCGCGCACGGTGACACGCTCACCGATCCGGCGTACTGGGACGACGAACCATTTGAAGCGATCGTCTCCAACCCGCCGTACTCGATCAAGTGGGAAGGCGACGCCAACCCGCTGATGATCAACGACCCTCGGTTCGCGCCCGCTGGCGTCCTCGCGCCAAAGAGCTACGCAGACCTGGCGTTCACGATGCACATGCTCAACTGGCTGGCGGTCAACGGCACTGCCGCCATTGTCGAGTTCCCCGGAGTCATGTACCGAGGCGGGGCGGAACAGAAGATCCGGAAGTACCTGATCGACAACAACTACGTCGACACGGTCATCCAGCTCCCGCCCGACCTGTTCTTCGGCACCGGCATCCAGACCTGCATCCTCGTGCTCAAGAAGTCGCGCAAGGACAGCTCGGTGCTCTTCATCAACGCCTCCGCCGAGTTCAAGCGCGTCGGCAACAAGAACAAGCTCCTGCCTGAGCACCAGCAGAAGATCCTCGACGAGTACATCAAGCGCGAAACGATCGAGCATTTCAGCGCCGGCGTTCCGACCGAGCAAATCGCTGAGAACAACTACAACCTCTCGGGGACCTCCTGGGGTGAGGCCGAGGACACACGCGAGGCTGTTGACATCACCGAGCTGAACGCGCGGATCGCCGGGATCGTGGCGCGTCAGGCCGAGTTGCGCACGCAGATCGACGCGATCGTCGCGGACCTGGAGAGCGCGTCGTGAGCCGCTTCGAAGAGCTCATTGCAGACATGTGCCCGGCTGGCGTCCCGTTCGTGGAGATCGGCTCGGTCGTGGAACGCGGTTCGAAGATGCGATGGAGCGAGGTTGCAGGCCAGCAGTTCCAATACATCGACCTAACGTCGGTCGATCGCACCACGCGCTCGATCGTGGCCACCGAAACGATCACGAGCGAGAACGCCCCGAGCCGCGCCCAGCAGTTGGTGCGGGAGGGCGATGTCCTGTTCGGCACCACACGCCCGATGCTGAAGCGCTACGTGAAGGTTTCGCCAGAGTTCGACGGCCAGGTCGCCAGCACGGGGTACTGCGTTCTGCGGCCGAAGCCTGATCGAATCGTGACGAGCTTTCTCTTCCACTTGCTAGGGACCGCCAGCTTTTACGCGTACGTAGAGGCGAATGAGCGCGGCTCCGCGTACCCGGCGATCCCAGACGGTGTCGTGAAGCAATTCAAGATCCCACTGCCACCGCTCGAGGTGCAGCGAGAGATCGTGAAAGTATTGGACGCGTTCACGGAGCTAGAAGCGGAGCTAGAAGCGGAGCTAGAAGCGCGGCGACTGCAGTATGCCCACTACCGGGACACGCTTTTGACCTTCCCCGCAGCGGGGGGGGGTACAGAGGATTCCGATGGGTAAGCTCGCGTCGATTGTTCGTGGGGCTTCGCCTCGTCCGATCCAGTCGTTCCTCACGGACGCCGAGACTGGTGTTCCATGGATCAAGATCGGCGACGTCCCTGCGGGAGACAAGTTCATCACCAAGACCGCGCAGTACGTCACCCCGGAAGGCGCCCAGAAGTCGCGGCGAGTGCGGCCGGGCGACTTCGTGATGTCCAACTCGATGAGCTTCGGCCGTCCGTACATCTCGCAGATCGAAGGCTGCATCCACGACGGCTGGCTAGCGATCAGCGACTTTGCCGAGTCGTTCGTTCCTGACTTCCTGTATCACCTGCTGCGATCCAA
>CALMKG010000025.1 GCA_937867175.1 uncultured Propionibacterium sp.
TCACCGAACGGGGGTCCCGGGTCCGCCCGGGGCCCCCGCGTCCATGATGCGTGGCCCGCGGGCCGCGGGCCGGGCTGCAACGCGCGGGCCGGCCTCGGGCAGACGGGCTGGGCGGGGGGTCGGGAGATGTGCCCCAGCCACGTGAGCTTGGATCGCGTGGTGCTCCAAGCTCACGTCGCCAGGGGAGACCCCTCACCCCCGCCGCGCACCGAAACGCGTCCCGCGTCAGCCGAGTGAGTGGTTTGACCGGCGCGCAACAGTACTGTTTGGATTCACGGGTTGGTCTCGTTCGAGCACGGAGTGGTGCCTTGATGAACTCCACGGTGGACACCGGGGTAGCCGGGCGCGGACCAATGTTCTAGAATCGCACACATGGCCCTTGACTCTGCCGCCCTCGGGCTTCGTGTCGCCCAAGCACGATTGCGGTCTGGCCTCAAGCAGGAGGACCTGGCCCGGTCCACAGGGCTTGACCGCTCCGCCGTCGGCAAGATCGAGATCGGCGCCCGCCGCGTTACTGCCTTGGAACTGGCACGCATCGCGGAGGCCGTGGGAGAGCGGATCGAGTGGTTCGTCGAAGACCCCGTTCCCGCGATTGTGTCGCACCGCAACGTTGTCGATCCGGGGGAGCCCAGTCCCCTGATTGACAGCGCCATCGCGCGCATTGTGCGCGCCGTGGAATACGTCGCGGACCACGACGAAATGCTGCGAGAACGTCTGCACAGCGTTCCCGTGCTTGCCGAGCCGGCGAGCGCAGCCGAGATGGAGGCGCTCGCAGGCGAGGCCCGCGAGCTCCTTGGGCTGGACCGCGATCAGCCGGTGTATGGCCTGAGTTCGAAGCTCGTCGCCGCGGGGATTCTGACCTTTGTCATCGATCTCGGGTCGGAGTCTGCCGACGCGGCGAGTGTACTTCTGCCAGCCGGTGCCGTCGCGGTGGTCAACGGCTCTCTGCGCACTGGGCGTCGGCGGCTCGCGCTCGCCCACGAGTTCGCCCACGTTCTCATCGCCGACGAGTACACGGTGGACTGGCGGGTGGACAGCAGCACCACAGATGCCCGGGAACATCGCATAGACCACTTCGCGCGTGCTCTGCTCCTCCCTCGGACGGCCTTGATCGCCAAGTGGAAGCAGTGGGGCGGCGCAAACGGCGAACTGCGCCCTGCTGCGGTGCGGACCGCCAGCCACTTCCGCGTGGACATGTCCACACTCGCGCGTCGCTTGCAGGATCTCGACCAGATAGATGGGGGCACGGCGGCCTCCATACGGACTATCAGGACCAATCGCGCGGACATCGTGCAGCACGACCTTCTCGTCGCGGACGAACTTCAAAGCGGTGAGCTTCCTCGAGAGTACGAGGCTGCGGTGTTGCGTCTCTTCACCTCCGAAACGGTCAGCGATGTCCGAGCGCTTGATCTCCTGCACAACACCTGGGAGGTCGGCGATCTGCCACCGCTCGCGCCCCGAAACGAGTCGGAGATCTGGCAGTTCGTCTCGTGACTTCACAGTCCGAAAGTGACCTTGTCGTCGACACCGGTCCGCTCAGCCATCTTGCTGAGGCGGGCTGGTTGTCGGTCCTGAGGTCCGTGGCGGGCACACGGACGGTCATCATCACCGATGCGGTAGTCGCGGAGTTGCGACAAGGTCTCCATGCGAATCCGCATCTCCAGCAGGTGCTCGACTGCGGGTGGATCGTCAGGCGTTCACTCTCGACGACCGCGGAACTGGCCGCGTTCGCCCAGTTTGCCGGGCGGCTTGTCGCTGGTAGTCGCAACCTGGGGGAGGCGGAAGTGCTCGCCTACGCGCAGGTTCACGGCGCCACAGCCGTGATCGATGACGGCGCCGGCAGAAAGGCTGCTCGCGACGCCGGAGTGGACCTCCAGCCAACCCTCGCCCTGCTCTGCCACGCCATCCGTGACGGGCTCCTCACTGTCCCGATGGTGAGTGATCTGGCCGACCACCTCCTCGAGACGAAGTACCGGCTCCCGTTCGAGAATGGTGGGTTTGAGGACTGGGCGAACAGGAATGGACTCGTTCCACCTCCTACGTGATCGCCACCACCCGGCGTCGAAGGTGCGCCGCGTCCGGTGCGCTGGTCTAGGCCCACCTTGAGATCGCCGACGACGCCGTCGATGCTGAATCCGTGGAGGACCTCGAACTGTAGGAACTCACCGGCCACGCCTTCGACAGGTCAGTCGGCTGCCGGCCCTGATGGAGCTGGTGACGCGCGTGGTGCCGGTGTTCCGGCGGTGGCCGACCACCTACCGGTGGCGCGCCACCGTGCCCCTCGGCGAGGCGCCGACGATGGTCTCGCAGTGGGAGCGGACGGGCGAGCGGGATGAGTCGTACTCGCGGGCGACGGGGTCGGCGCCGGGCGCGTAAGAGTCGGGCCCGCCTCGACCTGATCCGTTCCTGCTCACGGCGAAGGGTCCGATGCTCACGACCCGTGTGAAAGCAGTTGCTATCATAAGGGTTGTGGATGTCGCCGAGTTGGAGCGAGAGACGCGGGAAGCGGACGCCGCGATGCGTGCCGCCCGGGCGCGCTTCGTGGCAGCGGTCCGGCGGGCGCGGGCCTCGGGGATGTCCCAGCGGGAGATCGCCGCCCACAGCAACCGGAGCCAGCCTGAGATCCGCCGGCTGCTGCAGTTCCACGGCACGAGCCCGCACGCCCGCCGCCTGCGCGCCCGGCGTGATGAACTCGTGGGACTCCTGGCCGCTCACGGATTGAGGAATGTGCGGGTGTTCGGGTCAACAGCCAGTGGGCGTGACACGGAGGATTCCGACATCGACCTGTTGGTGACGGCCGAGGCGCCGCTGGGGCTCTTGGCGCAGGCGAGGGCTGAGTTGGCGGCGTCCGAACTCCTGGGGGTGCCTGTTGACCTGGTGCTCGACGACGCGATCCGCCCCGATCTCCGCGAGCGCATCGTGGGCGAGGCGATCGCCCTGTGAGCCGTTCCGAGAGTGAGATCCTGGCCGAAGCACTGCTCCACCTCGAGTACCTCGACCGCTACGCCGCGATGGACCTGGAGCAGGACGTGGTGGTGGATGCCATCGCGCTGCGGCTGGCGGCGATGGTCGACGCGCTCGGGCGCCTTCCCGGGGACGTTCTGGAGGTCATGTTCGGTGACGCATGGGCTGCGATGCGAGGGCTTCGCAACCGGATCGCGCACGGGTATCACGCCGTGAATGCCGACGTGCTGCGCATCACGGTGACCGAGGAACTGCAGCAGGTGCGCGAGCTCATCGAAGCCCGGCTGGGGACCTGATGTCCCTCACCCGCACCCGTCCACTTCGGCCGGGGCCCGCACTTCCCGGTGCCCGTCATCTCGTGGTACATCCACCAGTCCGGCCCGTGGATGCTGCGCTGCACCGTCCGGGTTGGGCCCTGCTCATCCCGCGCTCCGACGGCCTACGCCCGTTGGCTCCGTCCCAACTGGCGCCGGTGGGCGCGGAGTGCGAGCCCCACGTGCCTCGTGACTCCCGCGCCGTTCGTGGACATCGCCGTGTGCACCGCAGGCTCGAGCGTCCCCAGGCGCTCGGACGCGCCAACGGCACGCGCGATCGCGTCCCGGAAGAGGGCGGCCCCCAGCCCGCGGCCCTGGCCTCGTACATCCACGGCGAGCCGGGCCAGCAGGACGTAGCGAATGGTCGTGGGGCGGCACAACGTACGTACTATCGTCCATCCCGCCAAGGGTGTTCCCGACGACGGCGCGCGACTCCCCGTGCGGCCCACCTGGCCGGCGAGGGTGTGGCCGCAGTAGAGCCAGCCGATGACCAGCAGCCCCAAAAACCGTTGACTCGTCTCGCTGTGGCGCGCACCATCCATACCCATGAATGACAACGGCATTGCGCTGGTGCGGCTCACGGAGGTGCCGGTCGAGGCGGTGCACGCCCTGCTGAACGATGCGCGCAGCCACCGGCACCTGCCGCTCGCGGCGCCCTTCTCACTGGAAGAAGCGGCCGCCTGGGTGCGTGACAAGGACGCACAGTGGGATGACGCCGGGTACGGCCCGTGGGCGATCACCGTCGACGGGCGGCTGGTGGGCTGGGGCGGCTTCCAGCACGAGGAGGGCGGCGCCGACTTCGCCCTCGTCCTTCATCACGCCGACTGGGGCCTCGGCAGGTCCCTGTTCCGGCTGATGCTCGAGCGCGGCTTCACCGAGTTCGGCCTGGATGCGGTGACCATCGCGCTGCC
>CALMKG010000026.1 GCA_937867175.1 uncultured Propionibacterium sp.
TGATCGGTCGGTTCGCAGAGGTTGGTGGCTTCAGCTATGACGTCGACTGGGGACGTCTGATCCAGGTTGCCTAACTCGTCACTGAGGTTGCCAAGTCGTTTCGGGCCGTCACAGCCGGTGCCGGTAATATCATCCGAGACCAGAGCAAAGGACGCGCATGAATCGATCCAGCGAGCAAACCCCGATTGACCAACGCTCCAGTTACCTGGATGCGCCTGAGAGCGTCGGCGCGTGGCTGACTCGGCTCGTCAAGGGCGTCATGGTGGGCGTCGGCTTCATCCTGCCCGGGCTTTCGGGTGGCGTGCTGGCCGTGATCTTCCGCATCTACGACCCGATCATCCGGTTCCTTTCCAGGCCGCAGCACCGCTTCATGAAGAACGTGCTCTACTTCATCCCGATCGGCATCGGCGGCGCGGCGGGCGTTGTCTTGTTCTCGCTCGTGGTGGAGGCCGCCTTCGGCCGGTTCGCCGCCCAGTTCATCTGCCTGTTCATCGGCTTCGTGGTGGGCACCTTCCCATCCTTGTTCCGGCAGGCCGGCCAGCAGGGTCGGCGCCCGTTGCACTGGGCCATCCTGGTGGTCTCGGCGCTGGTGATCTTCGTCATCATGCTGGTCGGGGGTCAGGTTGCCCTCAATGTGACACCCAACCTGGCGGTCTGGCTGGGCTCTGGTGCCCTGATCGGTCTGGGTGTGATCGTGCCGGGCATGAGCCCATCGAACTTCCTGATCTACTTCGGGCTGTACGACAAGATGGCCGCCGGTATCGCCGCCTTCGACCTCGGCGTGATCATCCCGTTGACCCTCGGGCTGGTGGTTTGTGTGCTGCTGTTCGCGAAGGCCGCGGCTTGGGCGTTCGACAACTACTACGCCGGCATGTACCACTTCATCCTGGGCATGGTGGTGGGCTCCTCAGCTGCCATCTTCCCCACCGTTGTCTTCCCCGCCTTCTCGGGCGCCGGCCTCGCCGAGCAGGGGCTCAGCCTGTCCGTTGCTCTGAGCTTCGCGGTGGCCATGTTCGTGGTCGGCACCGTCGGGTCCTGGCTGTTCAGCAAGCTGGAGGACCGGGTCTCGGCGCAGCGAGAGTCGCTGGAGGCTGCGGCGAAGGCCACCGACGCGCTCGAGAACAACGAGCACCGGCCGGCAACCCATTGACGTAAGCCCAGAAGGCCTGCATGAGCTTCACCGAGCTGCTCGTCTGGATCGTTCCACTGACCCTGCTGTCGGCTGTAAGCCCGATGATGCTGGTGCAGGCGGCCACGATCAGGCTGCAGCATGGGCTGCGGGGCAACCTGGAGTTCCTGGCTGGCATCACAGTCGTCTTCGCGGCCCTCGGAATCGCCGGCATGGGCATGTTGGGGGTGGCCGCCGCCCACTGGGCCGAGGCGGAACTAGCCAGCAAACGAGTGGACGCAGTGCTGGCGACACTGCTCGCCGGTTACGGTGGCTACCTGGTTGTCGTGCGGCTGAAGGATCGTGGGAGTGGACGCCACCAGAAACCCCGGAACGCGCAGGGGGCCGTGGATATCGACAAGGCTCATGAGCGGCCACCTGTGGTCATTCCTGCACGCGGGTTGTTCTTCTTCGGCCTCCTCACCACGGCCACCGACCTGACCGGCCTGCCGATCTACCTCTCGATTGCCCAGAAGATCGGTGCCGCATCGATCGGTTGGCCCCTCAAGATCGCAACCCTGATCGGAAGCTGCGCGGTGATCGTGTCCCCAGCGTGGTTGCCGCTGGCACTTCACCGCTGGGAGGGCTATCAGTCCTTGGTGTCCCGGGTGAGCCAGCCCCTTGCCACGCTCAGTTGGTGGGCAGCACTGCTGGGCAGCTTCGCCGGTGCGGGACTGCTGTACTGGCACGCCCTCAGCTGAGCCCCGATTGCCACGGGCGGCCCGTACGTCTCAGCGCAGCGGGGTGTGTTCGTGGTGCTCCTTGACCGGAATCATGACGAGCAATCCGGCGAGCAGCACCAACGCGATACCGAGAATCCCCCAGTACTGGGTGTTCGCGTCACCGGTGACAGCCGCACCCAAGCCGATAGCCAAGCCGAAGAACGCCGGGGACAGGAACGAGACCACGCGTCCGGTAGTGGCGTACAACCCGAAAACCTCACCCGATCTACCCACCGGAATCAGGCGAGCCAAGAAGCTCCTGGACGCCGACTGCGCGGGCCCGACGAACAGGCACATGATCAGGCCGGCAATCCAGAAGATCAGCTTGCCGCCATCGTGGAACCAGAAGATGACCGCGCCCATCCCCACCAGGGTGCTCAGAGAGATCATGATCACCCTCTTCGGGCCGATCCAGTCGTCCAACAACCCGAAGGCGATCGTCGACACCCCGGCGACGATGTTCGCTGCCGCGCCGAAGATGATCACCTCGCCACTGCTGAAACCGAAGGTGCCCGCCGCGATCACCGCACCGAAGGCGAAGACACCTGCCAAGCCGTCCCGGAACAGCGCGGAGGCCAGCAGGAAGTAGACGGTGTGCTTACTGATCCCCCACAGCCGCCGGATCGTGTTTGCCAGTTCGCCGTAGGAGGCGACCACCGGAGCGAGCCAGCGCCAGATGAACTCGGGACGGCGTCCCTGCCAACGTTCGATCCCGGGAATCGCTCGCCGAAGCGGCTGTGGGCTGTCATGCAGATTGGCGAAGGTGGGGATGGTGAACAGCAGCGTCCACACCCCACAGACCACCATCGACACCCGGATGTCCATCGCCTCGGTGCCGCTGACCCCGAACAGGCCCACCTCGGGCTGGATGAACAAGAAGTAGATCAGCAGCAGGACGACGATCCCGCCCAGATAGCCCATCCCCCAGCCAAAACCGGAGATCCGCCCGACATTGGCATGACCGGCCACCTTAGGCAGCAACGAGTTGTAGTTGACCCCGGCGATCTCACTGATCACCGAGCCCACCGCTAGCAACCCCAGCCCGAGCCACAGATAGGCCGGGTCTGGTTTGACGAAGAACAACGAGGCCGAGATCCCGGCCAGCAACCAGGTCATCGCCCGCAGCACCCGCACCGTATGGCCATTGCGGTCCACGGTCTGCCCCAGCACCGGCGCGGCCACCGCCACGAGCAGCCCACCGAACATCATGGCCAGCGAAAGTGCCTGCGAGGTGAAGTTGGTGTCACCGAAGGCCGCACTTGTCATGTAGACGCTGAAGACGAAGGTCGTGATGACCGTGTTGAATGGCTGGGTGCCCCAGTCCCACATCGCCCAGCTAACAATCTTCTTCCGCGAGGTCTGCTTCGGGGCCGACAGTGCTGTGGCCGGGGTCGCTGGGTGAGTCACGAACGGCATGCCCCATCCACCGGGACAACAACTCGGCGAAGCGCAGCGGACCGATGCGCAAGTCGCCCACTCATGCGTCGATCCGGTCGTCGTCCAACTGGTAGGCGCCCTCGATTATGAACTCCTTCCGCGGCGCCACCTCGTTGCCCATCAGCATTTCGAACGTCTCCTCCGCGGCCTCCGCGTCGTCCACCGTGAGCCTGCGCAGCATTCGCCGACGCGGGTTCATCGTGGTATCGGCCAACTGGTCGGCATCCATCTCGCCCAGACCCTTGTAGCGCTGAGGTTCCTTGAAACCCAACCCCTTCTTGGTCAGTTCGGCCAGCTTGCGCCGATATTCGGCGTCCGAATAGGTGTAGATGAACTTGTCCTGGCCCTTGCGCGGGTTGGTCAGCTCGAAGCGGTGCAGCGGCGGCACCGCAGAGTAGACCCGACCGGCCTCGACCATCGGGCGCATGTAACGGAAGAAGAGGGTGGCCAAGAGGCAGCGGATATGGGCGCCGTCGGAATCCGCGTCCGCCATGAAGATGACCTTGCCGTAGCGAGCGTTGTCGACATCGAAGGTGCGCCCCGACCCCGCCCCGACCACCTGGATGATCGCGGCACATTCGGCGTTCTTCAGCATGTCGCCGACGCTGGCCTTCTGCACGTTGAGGATCTTGCCACGGATCGGTAGCAGCGCTTGGAACTCGGAATTGCGCGCCAAATTGGCGGTGCCGAGAGCCGAGTCGCCCTCCACGATGAACAGTTCGCTCAGCTCCATCGAGTTGGATCGGCAGTCCTTGAGCTTGGGCGGCAAGCTGGACGATTCCAGTGCCGTCTTGCGGCGTTGGTTCTCCTTGTGGACGCGGGCAGCGACGCGCGTGCGGGATGCGTTCACGACTTTCTCCATGACCGTTCGCGCCTGCGGCCGCTCGGATGCCTTGGTCGAGTTGAGGAACCTGCCCAGCTCGGTCTCGACGACCTGGGCGACCAATCTGGTCACCGGCGGGGTGCCGAGTACCTCCTTGGTCTGCCCCTCGAACTGTGGTTCGGGAAGGCGCACCGTGACGACGGCGGTCAGGCCCTCCAGCACATCGTCCTTGGTGATCTCGTCGCCGCTCTTCAGCAGCCGGGTGCCCTCCAGCCCGCCCAGGAACGCCTTCAACAGCCCACGCTCGAAGCCCGTGACGTGGGTACCCCCCTTGGGAGTCGCCACGATGTTCACGAACGAGCGCTCAATCGTTTCGTAGCCGGTGCCCCACCGGAGGGCAATGTCGATGTCGAGGTTCCGCTCGACGTCGGCCGGGGTCATTGAGCCGTGTTCGTCCAGCACGGGCACGGTCTCGACGAACGACTCGCTGCCCTGGATGCGGATGACGTCAGTCACCGAAGCGTCGGACGCGAGGTACTCCGCGAACTCCGAGATGCCCCCGTTGTGTATGAAGCGCTCAACGACCGGCTGGGCAGCCCTTTCATCGGTGACCACGAGCTCCAGGCCTGGTACCAGGAAGCTCGTCTGCCGGGCCCGGTCGAGCAGATGGTCCATGGAGAGCCGGGCGTCCTTGAGGAAGATCTGCCGATCAGGCCAGTACCGCACCCGCGTGCCGGTGACGCCGCGAGCCACCTTGCCCACCTTCCGAAGCCCGTGTTCGGCAGTGAAGCCGGCGTCGGGGCCGTCGCCTTCGAAGAAGCCTGGGACGCCGCGCCGAAAGCTCATCGCCCAGGTGGCTCCGTTGCGGTCGACTTCCACGTCCAGCCGGGAACTCAAAGCGTTCACCACTGAGGCGCCGACACCGTGCAAGCCGCCGGTGGCGTTGTAGTCGCCGGTACCGAACTTCCCGCCGGCGTGCAGCTTGGTGAAAACCACCTCGACGCCGACCAACCCGGTGCGGGGCTCGACGTCGACCGGGACACCGCGACCGCGGTCGGTCACCTGTATCGACCCATCTGCACCTAGCAGGACGTCGATCTGCTCCCCGAAACCTGCGAGCGCTTCGTCGACCGCGTTGTCGATGATCTCCCAAAGGCAGTGCATCAGACCACGCGTGTCTGTGGTGCCGATGTACATGGCCGGACGCTTGCGAACCGCCTCAAGACCCTCAAGGACGAGCAGGTTCTTCGCCTCATAGGCACGACCGGGCGTGGCCGAGGTCTTGGGATTGGTGGTCCTTGGTGGCACGGCGTGAAGCCTACCCGTAAGCACCGACAGAACCGGGATCAACGCTCTGCCCGCCTCCCAGCTCCAGGGCGGTCACCAAGCAGGAACCCGAACCAGCCACGGGCTCGACACCGCAAGCAGTGGCGGCCAGACCACCAAGACATGATCCGATCGTGACCTGCTGCGCCTGACGGGCCTGGCTGGTGCGGACGGGTACGCTGAGATCAGGAGCATAACCTGAGGGAACAAACCCACGGAAGATCGTGTTGAGCAGACGCATGGCCCGCTTCTTCGGGTTGCAGAGGAGATGACAATGAACGCAACTGTGACGGACAACCAGCACCTGACTGCAGCCGACCGCTGCGACCGCTGCGGCGCGCAGGCGTATCTTCACGTGACCTTGGCCTCGGGTGGTGAGTTGCTCTTCTGCGCACACCACGCACGCAAGCACGAGGACAAATTGCGGCAGGTGGCGCTTCGAATCCACGACGAGACCAACCGAATCAGCTGATATCAGCGAGACGTCTCCCAGCGGCCCGGTTCATTGGAATCGGGCCGCTGGGCGTTTTGTCTCATCATCCGATCCACACAGGGGCAGACGATGGGCGAGGATCGCGTGCCGGCGGCACTCCAACAACTCGGCCTTGAGAAGGTCGTCACTCGGCATGGCAGGGCTGCGCCATCACCCCCTTCGGTTCCAGCCACCGGTGGCCGGTGATTGCGGACGCGTCCATTCTGGGACGCCGGGTCTCGATGGGAGGCGGCACGCACGGGGTGTCGGTCTCGCTTGACGCCGATTCGCTGGCCCAGGCGCTGCACGCGACTGTCGCCGATATCTTCGATTGAGGCGTGTGATTCAGTCCTCGGGCCGCGTCCGAAGTTCCAGGATGCCCAAGACGAAGGCCGCCGCACCCACCGCGGAGCTGGCGGCGACGATCGTCCACCAGCCGGGCAGGACGAGGCCTCCCAGCGCTCCGACGGCTCCGATGACCAAGCCGGTCACCAATACCGCGAACAGCACCCCACGGGCAATCCGCTGGCTTCCGGGGGAATCGTTGGCGGCCCCGAGTTGGGGGACGAAGAGCCAAGCCACGCAGACCAGCAACCAGATCGCCCACAGCACCCCGCCGATACCGATGGGTTGATCCTGAAGTATCAACGAGACGACGAAAGCTGCCTCGACGACCAGAAAGACCGCGAAAACGATCAGGAACCGGCCGCGTCGGCTACCCGGCATCTGCCGCGGTTTGAAGACGGAATCGGTGATTCGGGACAAATCATTGATCGAACGGGGATCTCGAGCCATCTTCAGGCGAGCCTCACCAAGCGGATTTCGGTCGGCGGTTGGACGCCATCGCGCCCGGCGGTCAGATGGTCGGAGATGCGGGAGGTACCATCCATCGCAAACCCGTGCCGCCGGTAGAAGCCGATCGCCCGGTCGTTGGCGGGTAGCGTCCACAGAAACGCCGGCGAGTTGCCGATCGCGGTCAGCAGCAACTCGTCAGTCAACCCAGAGCCCTTCGCCTCATCCAAGGCGAAGAGCATCTTGAGTTCCAAGGGCGTCGGGGCTTCCGGGTCGTCGGAGTCGCCAGCATAGGCCATCGCCACGATGGCCTCGCCGGTGGTTCGCTGGGCCACCCAGATCTGCGCCCCGTCCTCGGTCGCCCGCCACCACTGCCGGATTCGCGGGACGACGTAATCGTCGCTGGTCATCGCGTCGAGTACGGCCCCCGACACGATTCCACCGTAGGACTCACGCACAGCGGCGGCCACCAGCCGGGCGGCCGCCTCGACCTCTGCCAAGCGCTCGGCCTGCTTGATCCGATACTGCCCCGCCATCACTCGGCTCTCATTCCAGATAGTCACGCAGAATTTGCGAACGAGACGGATGACGCAACTTACTCATCGTCTTGGACTCAATCTGGCGGATGCGCTCGCGGGTCACGCCGTAGACCTTGCCGATCTCGTCGAGCGTCTTGGGCTGGCCGTCGGTCAGGCCGAAACGCATCGACACGACGCCAGCTTCGCGCTCACTCAGTGTGTCAAGCACATCGTGCAACTGCTCCTGCAACAACGTGAAGTTGACTGCATCGGCGGGCACGATGGCCTCGGAGTCCTCGATCAGGTCTCCGAACTCCGAGTCGCCGTCCTCACCGAGCGGGGTGTGCAGCGAGATGGGCTCGCGACCATACTTCTGCACCTCAATGACCTTCTCGGGGGTCATGTCGAGTTCCCGGGCCAGTTCCTCGGGAAGCGGTTCGCGACCCAAGTCTTGCAGCATCTGGCGCTGCACACGGGCCAGCTTGTTGATGACCTCGACCATGTGGACCGGAATGCGGATGGTGCGCGCCTGATCGGCCATGGCGCGGGTGATCGCCTGCTTGATCCACCAAGTGGCATAGGTGGAGAACTTATAGCCCTTGGCGTAGTCGAACTTCTCAACTGCCCTGATCAGCCCCAAGTTACCCTCCTGGATCAGGTCCAGGAAGAGCATGCCCCGTCCCGTGTAACGTTTCGCCAGCGAGACCACCAGCCGCAGGTTGGCCTCCAACAAGTGGTTCTTAGCGCGCCGCCCATCATCGATGATCCACTCGTAGTCTTCGAAGTCCTTCGCCGAGACACTGCCCTCGTTCATCTGCTCCTCGGCGAACAGCCCCGCCTCGATACGCTTGGCAAGGTCGACCTCCTGCTCAGCATTGAGCAGTGCCACCTTGCCGATCTGCTTCAGATAGTCCTTCACAGGGTCGGCGGTGGCCCCCGCCGAGACAACCTGCTGCTCGGGCTCATCGGTCTCGTCCGAGTCGGAGAGGTTGAAGCCCTGTTCATCGGCCACCAGTTCGGCCTCGTCCTTGGCGGCCTCCCTGGAGTCGAACTGGGAGTCGTCCACGTCGTCGAGGTTGCGCTTCTTACCTCCCACGGTGAGTACCACGTCGTCCCCGTCGCGCTCTACCTTGACGTCGATGACCTGTTCCGCAAGCTCCTGCACGGTGGGCTCGTCCTCGACGCTGCTGCTGCGCGAAGCGGGTGCCGACTTGGGCTTACCGACCGACGTCCTGGAGCCGGCCGCCTTGGTGGCGCGAGTGCGTGAGACGGGAGCCTTCGCGGGGGCCTCCACGGGTACCTCGACTTCGGCTGCCTGCGGCTGCGCGGCCTCCGCCTTGGCGCGAGTGCGGGGAGCCTTCGCGGAAGTGGTGGCAGCCTTATGGGTGATGGGCGTCACAAGTGACCTTTCGGAAGCCGTTCTTCAAACTCAGGGTGCTTCCCCTACACCCTGGGTTGTAGAGAGCACCTTGATCTATTTTGCCACGGCACAGCAAACCAGTTTGCGTGCGAGGCCATGTGGCGGGTAAACCCACGGAGGGGGAGAACGAGAACCGAACGTGCGACCCGGGTCGTGGTTTGCCCCCACCCCCTCCGGGTTCACCGCTTCTACCACCTGGCGGGAAGAAAATCCACAGGTTCGTGCGTTACATCTTGCGTTGAAAGAAAGGCAGATGCCCATGGATACCAAAACTCGTGTACGCACCAATGATGGCATAGACGGCAAGGACTCAGTGGGCCTGTACTTGGACTCCATCGCCAAGACGCCGCTGTTGACCGCGGAACAAGAGGTGGAGTTGGCACGCCTGATCGAAGCGGGCCAGTTCGCCCAAGCAGTACTGGACGGACGCGCTACCACCGATGCTGACGTCACCTTCGAGGAACTACAACTGCTCGCCCGCCAAGGTGAGGACGCCATGCAGCACTTCGTGCGTGCCAACCTTCGTCTGGTCGTTTCGGTCGCCAGGAAGTACGGGCGCTCGCAGATGCCGCTGCTGGACTTGGTCCAGGAGGGCAATACTGGCCTGATCCGCGCGGTCGAGAAGTTCGACTACACCAAGGGATTCAAGTTCTCGACCTATGCCACTTGGTGGGTGCGTCAGGCCATCAGTCGCGGCATCGCGCAGCAGGGACGCATCGTCCGGCTGCCGGTGCACGTCGCTGAGCAGGTCAACCAGATCTCGGCGGTTCGCCGCAACTTGGAACGCAACCTTGGCCGTGAACCCGAGGTCCACGAGATCGCCCGCGAACTCGACGTGACTGAGGAGAAGGTCATCGACCTGATCCGTTACAGCCGCGAACACGTCAGTCTGGATGCACCGGTCGAGGAGGACGGCGACACTTCGCTGGGCGACCTGATCGCACGCGAGACCTCACCCGGTCCCGATGAAGTCGTCCTCAGTCAAGAGGATCGTGACCGTTTGGACACGATGCTCGAGAACCTGGACGAGCGGTCGGCGGACGTCGTACGCCGGCGCTACGGACTGGTCGACGGTCGTCAGGCGAAGCTGGCCGACATTGGCCAGGTCTGGGGAATCACCGCCGAGCGCGTCCGCCAGATCGAGCGGGCCGCCTTGGTAATGCTCCGGGAGAAGAGCACCGCCGCGGTGGCCTGAGTCACGCCTTCCAACCAAGCGAAACCCCGGCCGCATTGGCCGGGGTTTCGTCGCCTCGCTGCCGGGTTCAGCTGAGGAACTGCCGTTCGCCCACTGGCCTGATCAGACCCTCCTGGGCGCAGGACACAACCAACCGGCCATCCTGGAAGAGCCGCCCCGATGAATAGCCCAGAGCTGCCGAGGCGGATGGCGAGAACATGTCGTAGAGCAGCCAGTCATCAGCACGAAAGTCGCGGTGGAACCACATCACGTGGTCGACCGAAGCCGTCTGCAGTTGGTTCGACATGAAGACCACCGGATGCGGAACCGCGCTCACACTCAGCAACGTCAAATCCGAGATGTACGCCAGCACCGCCTGGTGCAACCGCAGGTCGTCCGGCAGTGGTTGCTGGGTGCGCACCCACACACGCATGGACGCCACGTGGCGACCAGGTTGGATCGAGCCGCCCGGGGATGAATCGCCGACGAAGCGAACGTCAATGGCGTCCCACTCGTGCCAGATCGGGTGGCCGCCGAATCGAGCGCCCAGGACCTCCACCAACGTCGGGCACTGGTCAGGGCCGGGCACCTCACGGGGCATCGGATCGTCGTGGTTCAAGCCGGGCTCCTTCGCATGGAAGGACGCCGACATCGAGAAGATCTCTTTCTCCTGGGTGGCTGTCACACGGCGGTTGCTGAAGGTGCCGCCATCGCGCACCGCATCGACCAAGTAGGTGATGTCGGAATCAACCGAACCCGAACGAAGAAAATACGCGTGAAGTGAGTGGACGATGCGCTCCTGCAGAACCGTGCCGTAAGCCGCCATCAGGGCCTGTGCGAGAACCTGACCACCATAGGTGCGCTGCATCAGAGTCTTCGGATGATGCCCCAGGAAACCTGACTCACCCACCCGACCGAGTCGCAGCAACTCTACAAGTTCGTCGGAATTCGCAGGCACGCGCTCCACGATGCCACAGCTGCGCCGCTGTCAGGACGGCGGCACGCAGAAGGTGGGGCGGAGCCTGACCCAAGAGACCCACCCCACCTTCGTGATCGACGCTCAACTGAGCGGTTCGTCCTCGGGGTTCGCCTGCTCGACGACGTCGCTCGCGGCCTGCGAGGCATCCTCGGCAACTGGCGAGGCTTGCTCTGCGACATCTGCGGCAGCGGCGGCCGCCTCACCCTTCGCCGAGAAGAACGCCGCCTTGAAGTCTGTGAACTTCTCGCCCATGTCGGTCTTCAGCCCGTCGAACTTCTCGTCGAACTCGGCATCGTCGTACTTGGCCTTCACGGCGTCGGCCACGTCACGGTACTTCTCGCCGATCGCTTGGGTGAAGCCGTGGAACTTGTCGTCCAACTCGGACTCGTCGATCTTGCCCTTGACTGAGTCTGCGAACTCGTCGTACCGCTCGCTCACTTCAGCTTTGAGACTCGCCAGCTTGTCGTCGAGATCGGAATCTTCGTACTTGTCCTTCACCTGATCGGCGAAGTGGGCGACCTTCTGCTGCGCCTCTTTCGAGAATGCCTGCAGCCATTCTGTAAAGTCCATGTTGTATTCCTCCCCTTCTGGTCTTGATTCAACGCTAGTGACTTGCGCAGGGCTCTGCGCCTTGATGGGCAGAAACCCCGGGAACGTTCGGGGACGTGATCGCCTCGAGTAGGTTTGGGAAGGTCACGTCCCGGAAGTCGAGGTCAGCTAGCAATTGAACCAGACAGCCAAATCGCTTGAAACCACAGGAACCACCGCTGCCATCACCGGGGGATTCAGTCACCTGCCGTCGGCCGGGCGTCGCATGCCGGTATCCACCTATCGACTGCAACTCGGCCCCAAGCTCACTTTCGACCAAGCGATCGAACAACTGCCGTACCTGGACGACCTGGGCGTCACCGACCTCTATCTCAGCCCGATCCTGCAGGCGGCGCCCGGCAGCACCCACGGCTACGACGTGGTCGATCACAGCCAGATCAGCGACATGATGGGTGGGCGGGCCGCGTTCGAACGGCTCGCGACCGCCGCTCACGCCCGTCGGATGGGTGTGTTCGTGGACGTGGTGCCGAACCACATGGGCGTCCCGACCCCGATCTATCACAACAAAGCGCTGTGGTCGGTTTTGAAGGACGGCCCCAGCTCACCGTATGCGTCCTGGTTCGACAGGACCGATGAGGGAGACGGCATGCTGATGCCCTTCCTGGGTGCCCGCATCGGCACCGTCTTGGCCGCGAATGAAATAACCCTTGAGCAGCGGGTCATCCCCGGCTTCGAGGATGTCGGCCCGCAGCCGGTCCTGGCCTATTTTGACCACGTCTTCCCGGTCCGTGCAGGTACCGAGACGCTGCCGCTGCCGCTGTGCGTCGCCGAGCAGAACTACCGGCTGGCCTTCTGGAGGGTGGCTGCGGAGGAGCTCAACTTCCGCCGCTTCTTCGACGTCGACACCCTGCTCGCCGTCCGGGTCGAGGACCCGGAGGTCTTCGCTGCCACCCATGCGCTGCTACTTGACCTGTTCCGGGTCGGTCACATCGACGGATTCCGCATCGACCACCCCGACGGGCTCGCCGATCCGCGCGGCTACATGCGGCGGCTATCGATGGCAACCGGTGGGGCTTGGATCGCCGCCGAGAAGATCCTTGAGGTCGACGAAGAGATGC
Organism: uncultured Propionibacterium sp.; assembly: GCA_937867175.1. Classification (GTDB taxonomy): domain Bacteria; phylum Actinomycetota; class Actinomycetes; order Propionibacteriales; family Propionibacteriaceae; genus Brooklawnia. The sequence continues at coordinate 12,499 of CALMKG010000026.1, forward strand.
AGGCTGACTGGCCGGTCGCTGGTACCACCGGCTATGACGCGGCCTGGCGGATCAACGCCCTGCACACCGACCCGAACGGCGCCAGCGACCTCGGCTCGATCGCCCACTCGATCGCCACCGATATCCCCGGCACCCTTGATGAGGTGATCGCCACCTCCAAAGCGGAGATCGTCACCACCTCGCTGTTCGCCGAGGTGCACAGGATCACGGCCATTGTGTACCAGATCTGCAGCGACGACATCATGCTGCGCGACCACACCCGAGGCTGGATCGCGAGTTGTCTCACCGAACTGGTGGTCGCCTTCCCCCGATACCGCGCGTACGTGGTGCCCGGCGAGGATGCCCCCGAGGAGGCCGTGCAACTGGTCGGACGGGCCGCCGAGCTTGCCCGGGCCAGGCTTGATCGCGACCTGCACGACACTCTCGATCTGGTCGTCGACCTCGTGCTGGGTCGTGACGTCGGTTCGGAGCAACGCGCCCAACAGGTGCTGCGCGCCGAGTTGGTGGTGCGGTTCCAGCAGGTCTGCGGTGCGGTCACCGCCAAGGGTGTCGAGGACACCGCGTTCTACCGCTGGACGCATCTGGTCTCGCTCAACGAGGTCGGCGGATCGCCCCGTGACTGGGGGGTGAACCCGGACCAGTTCCACCGTTGGTGCGCCCAGATGGCAGGCGAATGGCCTGCCACCATGACCTGCGGGACAACGCACGACACCAAGCGCTCCGAGGATGTGCGCAACCGGATCGCGGTCATCTCCCAGTACGCCAGGCAGTGGCGCGCGCTGCTCACCAAGCTCGCCCCGCTGCTGTCGAACGTCGAGGGTCATACCGAGAACCTGTTCTGGCAGACGCTGGCCGGCACCTGGACCGAGGACGGCCCGCTCGAGTTGGACCGGATGACCGACTACATGCTGAAGGTGGCCCGGGAGCAGAAGCTGTGGACGTCCTGGACGAACCCGGATTCGTCTTCCGAGGACCGGATGGTGGCCTCGATCGGGGCCCTGTATGCGGATCAAGATGTGATGGAGGCCTTCTCCGACTGGTTCGAATTCACCCGCGAGTCGGCTCGCGAGACGATTCTGTCGTCCAAGGCCATTCAACTCACCTGCTTGGGCGTGGCCGACAACTACCAGTCTTGCGAGACCATCCAGAACTACTTGGTGGACCCGGACAACCGACGCCCGGTCGAGGTGACCGCGTTGCGGGCGATGGCGAAGGAACTGCGTCGGCGCGATCCGCGCACCTTGGCCGAGGAGAAGTTCCACCTGACCAGGTCAATCCTGAGGTTACGGCGCCGCCGTCCCAGCATCTTCGTTGGTGAGCGAGCACACTACAGCCCACTGCCAAGTTCGTCGGGCCACGTGCTCAGCTTCGCGCGCGGGGCCAACCGCGAAGTGGTCGTCGTGGCGAGCAGGCTGGCGCGTCCAATAGCAGAGGCCGGCGGCTTCGGCAGCCATACCGTCGTGCTGCCGGAGGGCCATTGGTTTGACGTTGTGACAGGCCGTGAGTATGACGGAGGAGCGCTGGACTTGAGCAGCCTGCTCGATCGTTTCCCCTGCGCCGTTCTGGAAGAGGTCTCCGACGCCGAACGCACCACCACGATCCGCGCGGCGATGGCGCCGGTCTAGCACAAGCCCCGACATAGCACCAAGCCACGGGAGTCCGAATCCGCCGAGGCGACGGCGGGCTGCTGGGGTGGCTGAGCAAGCGCATCGCTGCCACACAGGCCAGCCACCGGGACGAGCGTGACGATGAGTGAGCATTAAGGCAGGTCAGGCTCTGGTGTCCGCTGGCGTCCCGAGCGGACGTGGTGATCGGGGATCGGCACGTTCCCATGGTTGCCGATGGTGCCGAGCACTGGACGATCGACCTACCCGTCAGAACCGAGTACCTGTTGTCGGTGGACGGCGACGCGCCGCGTCCCGATCCCCGCAGCACTTGGCAACCACACGGGGTACACGGCGTCTCCGAGTACATCGGGAGCGACCGGGACCGGCCGGGCGAAAAGCCTACGGTGGCCCGGCCGCGCTGCAACGGTTCGTGGACGCCGCGCATGGCAAGAGGCTGGCGGTCTGCCTGGACGTGGTCTACGACTACTTCGGCCCGGCCGGCAACGACGCCCCGGTCTTCGCGCCCTACTCCCCCAGCCGTCACACCACGCCATGGGGGTGACGCGATCAACCTGGACGACGAACACTCTGCGGGCGTTCGCTATTCCAACTGTGACAACGCCCTTCGGTGGCTGCAGCAGTTCCACATCAATGCCTTGCGGTTGGACCCGGTGCATGCGCTGGTCGATGAATCCGCGAAACACATCCTGGCCGAGTTGTCCGAACGGGTGGACGCGTTGCGAGGTGCACTGGACCGACCCCTGTCACTGATCGCAGAACCCGATATGAACCAGTGGCGGATGGTCTTGCCCGGCGACGAAGGCGGGCTGGGCATCTCATCAACCCCAGCGCAGAGACCGTTCAGGTGTCCGAGGCTCGGGCTCGCGTCGCAGCCGTCTGGGGCATAGCGACGGTCGTGACCGGGGTGGAGGGGTTGGGCGCCCACTCGGTGGTCGCGCTGCGAGATTGAGTCCATTCCCAGCGATACGATGCCACCCATGCC
>CALMKG010000027.1 GCA_937867175.1 uncultured Propionibacterium sp.
CGTCCAGTGTGTCGCGAGTTGGGAGAGGCGGGACTTCTCGGCGCCGGGATCGCTGCCCTGCAACCGGGTGAGTTCTTGGAGTCTCGTCGACAGAACGCTGTTGTGTTCGTCGGCCAACGTCGAGGCTTCGTCAATCTGTGCCTGGGTTGTAGAAGCGTCCAACGCATCCAGGAACTGTCTAGCCTCGGTGCCGTCGCCGAGCAGCGGCAGATCCGGACGCTCGCCAGCGTTGGCTGCGAGACTGGCAGCGAGGGCGCGTTGCACCTGATCGCACGCCCCGGATAGTCGGTCCAACAAGGTCAGGGCAGACGGTCGGTAGCTGACCTCGGAGGCCAGAGTCACGTAGGCGTCGCCGCATTCCTCGTCATAGAACCTGACTGACGACAGGTCATGACTCTGGTTTTCCGCCAACGTCCAGGTCGCGACGTTCGTGCCGACCGCGTACTCGAAGGAAGCCTTCTGCTCACTCCTGTCCTTGGCGAAGACGTCGCCCAAGACATCACCCTTCACGCGGGCAGTGACAGCCTGGCGGATGAGGCGGGCATAGCCAGACTTGCCACTGGCGTTGTCGCCGTAGATGATCGTCAAACCCGTCTCGCCGAAGGCGAGCCGTTGATCCGGCAGCAAGGCGTTCACGCCCTGCACACCAGCAATTGCCCTCAAGGTCACCGGCTCGCCGCTGTCTGAAGTTCCTGGGATGTCGCTCGCACTGATCGCCGTGGTCGCCGGGTAGGTCCCGGCGACGAGTCGGTCCGCGACCGTGGCGGCGTCCTCATCGGTGAATGCTTCGTTCCGGCAGAACCGCGCTACAGCGTCCTTCTGCCAATCAGGCCGCTCGGCCACCCACGCCGCGATGTCGTCTTCGAGGGTCACTTGCTTGCTCTTTCAGTTGCCGATCGCGAGTCGGGGGCGGTCCTCGCTTGCGGCTCGAATGACCTGATCGGTCACCTCTGCCGCGATGCGGCCAGACGCCAACACGGAGTCGAAGTCGATGCCGCTCTCGATCATCAGGTCGCGTGCCATGCCGAGCAGGGTGGGCGACTCAGCACGACCGAGCGGGCCGGGCTCCGGTAGTCCCCACATCGAGAGTTGCTGGTTGGCGCGCCGGTAGGACGCATCCGACATGATGCTGAGTGTCTTGGCACGGTAAACCAGCGCTTTGAGGCTGACACCCCAGTGGCGCTTGAGGTCATGCAGTCGAGGCCAGTCGATCCGGCGAGGCAACTGGTCGATGATCTCGTCACGCGGCATGAGGAACTCGGCAGCGAACGCATGTGCCTGGCTCTCCACGATCTTCGACCCTGGCTCTGTGTCGGGGTGCAGCAGAAGATGCCCGAGTTCGTGGGCGGCCTCGAAACGGCCTCGTGCTCGATCCTCGACGTTGGAGCTCAGGAACACCAGTGGGCGGTCCCCTGCATATGTCGAGAACGCATCGACACGGGGATCGGTCCCCTCAGGGAGTCGCATGACGATCACGCCGTGTGCTTCCAAGAGTTGCACGACTGACGGGACCGGCCCTGGCCCCACTCCCCACGACTTCTTCACTGCGCGGACTGCACCGAGGATGTCGCTGTCGTCGATGTCATCAGGGACGTCGACGTCAGGCAGGACAACCTCAGGAAGCTCGACGTACTCACCGATCAGGCTGACTAGTTCGAGGCAGAGTTCGCCGTACGCGAGTGCCTGCTCTCGGGCAGTCGCGCTGGTTGAGCGCAGCGAGCGAAAGTGGGCAGCAGACGCTGGTAGCAATGCCAATGGGCGGCCTGCTCCGAAGAACTCTCGCGGAAGCCCGAGGGCGAGACACAGACTGGCAAGCACCGCCTGTGTCGGTCGCCCACCCTTCTCGTACTGGGCAATGGCAGTAGGCGTTACCCCAACCTCGCGGGCAAGCGTCGCCTTGGACAGACCCCTGAGCCTGCGCGCCACCGAAAGCCGCGTCCCGTCGAAGTCGGTGGAAGCGGCTGGCGGGCGAACGGTCCGGCTCACGCCTGCCCCTCGATCGCAGGACGGGGCTTGAGGGCGATGGCCGGAGTGGCGGCACCCTTCTCGTCGAAGCTCGGGCCATCGGGCAGACGGCGTGCACCTCGGGGTGCAACGTCGGCGTCATCCCACCAAAGTTGGGTCGCCGCGACGAACGGCGCAGGTCCCTTCGCCGGGACGGTAAGGTATCCGGCAGTGAGTGGGCTGTCGGGGTCGCCGGCCCAGAGCAACATGTAGTCGCGGATCGCGAGCAGGTCGTACGCCTCGGTCAGCAGCATCGGCTGGCCGAGGTTGGCGGTGTTGAAACCACCCAGCGCGAGCGAGTTGCGCTTTGCCATCTCGTTTCGAACGTCGCTCTCGTACTCCCAATCGCGGAAGCGGTCGAACCGAGGGACACGACCATGCGACATGGGCACCTTCATCGGAACGATTCGACGCTCATCGAGCGTCATGGTCAGCACACTGCGCGGCGTGCTGACGTTGAGGCCGGGCACGTTCCAGTGATCCTCGGTTGCCTCGCGCTCGTCACTCACGCTCCGGCGAACCGCCAGCTCCCGCAGGTTTTCCGAGCACTGGATGCCGAGCGCCTTCGGAGTATCACCAAGTTCATCAGGCTCATAACGATCTAGGTTCTGTGCCCAGACGTCGCGCACAAGTGCCCGAAGAACCTTGTCCGAGCCCGTCGAGACAACGATCTGCTTGAACTGGTCGAGTGCCTCGGCAGCAGCCTCCTGCGCTTGATTCATGTGACAACCGTAACCCCAACTGCGCGCCCGATGTCTGCGACACGCCTTCCAATTGCGATCATTTTGCCTGCAACTGAAGTGATGAGCGGTCTTCCCACGGCAGACCGCGTCCTATTGCGGACCCTCTCTGCCGTCAGGCGGGCGCATCGTTCAGACCTGTGCCTCATCGCCAAGCCAAGCTGCAATCGCCTCTATCAACCGCTTCGGGCCGTCGGCCTCGGTCAGGATCATCAGGTTCAGTGGTAGCGCCGTGAGTTCGATGTCGCTACCGCCCAAGGCGGATTGGACTCGCCAGACCGTAGGCTCGCGGTCGACCGCGACCGGGTAGGTGAGCGAGACTCTCTGGCATCCGAGCACATGGCCGGCCGTCAGAACCTGATACGTATCTGAAGCCTTCGGTCGCGTACCAAGGCGCTTGTACTTTGAGTCGGTGACGGCAACCGGCTTTCCTTGGGGGTCGCGAAACACCACGTCCGGCGTCGTCTCCAACCTCGAACCGTCGCCGCCGACAACTTCGCCAAACTTGACCACGGCCTTGTTCGCTCGGTCGCCGCGTCGGCTGGCCGCTCGTTGACACAGCCAGAAGATGTAGTTCTCGTAGATCACATCCGAGTTCCACAGGAATCCAGAGAGGGTGTGGTCACCCCTCGCGTGATGCACGCCGGCCCCTTCAAGAAGCAATAGGCCAACGACCCTAGCTGCCTGGAGCGCGTGGTGTTGGATTCCTAGCGAGATCCGCTGCGCGTCAAGCAGCTGTGGCCGCTGTCGGCCGACGTGCTAGAGTCCGGCAGCGACC